>NZ_PHGS01000018.1:0-222243 GCF_003031125.1 Agrobacterium sp. LAD9
ACCCGCGCCAGACCGCTCGTGTTTCGTGTTGCCATTACACTCACCTCCCCTTGGGCCCGGGCATCACGACATGCGCCCGGTATATCCGGAAGAACCGGCTCATTCTTGTTTTGATTTGAAAGGCATAAAGGCCGCCGCGTAACCGGCGGCTTAGACCCGGAGAGTTCGCTGCCCGGCATTGGCGCCGGACAGCAATCTTCGGGAGGATTACTTGATGTAACCGGCGCGGGTCATTTCGCGCGTTGCCGTCGACTGAGCGCCTGCAAGCGCATCATCGACGCTGGACTGGCCGGCAACAACCGCCGAGAACAGCTGACCAACCGTGGTGCCGAGCGCCTGGAATTCAGGGATCGCCACGAACTGGCCACCGGTATAAGGCACGGGCTTTACAGTCGGCTTGGTAATGTCGGCGGCATCCATTGCAGCAAGCGTCGGCTTGGCGAAGGCGGCTGCCTTTTCATACTCGGCGTTCTTGTAAAGCGAGGTGCGGGTGCCCGGAGGCACGTTTGCCCAGCCTTCCTTGGAAGCAACAAGCGTGGTGTAGTCCTTGCTGGTTGCCCAGGAGATGAACTTCTCGGCGGCTTCCGCCTTCTGCGAGCTCTTCGGGATGGCGAGGTTCCACGACCACAACCAGTTGCCGTGGTTCTTCAGCTCGCCATGCGTCGGGAACAGCGCATAACCGACCTTGTCGGCAACGGTCGAATCCTTCGGGTTGGACACGAAGGAGGCAGCAACCGTGGCGTCGATCCACATGCCGCATTTGCCCTGCTGGAACAGCGTCAGGTTTTCGTTGAAACCGTTGGAGGAAGCGCCCGACGGGCCGGCATCCTTCATCAGATCGACGTAGAATTGCAGCGCGCTCTTCCATTCCGGCTGATCGAACTGCGGTTTCCAGTTTTCATCGAACCAGCGGCCACCGAAGGAGTTGGTGAGCGCGCTGATGAAGGCCATGTTTTCGCCCCAGCCAGCCTTGCCGCGCAGGCACATGCCGTTGATATCAGTCTTGCGGTCGGTAATCTTGCGGGCGGCATCACCGATGAATTCCCAGGTCGGGTTTTCGGGCATCTTCAGACCGGCTTTTTCAAACAGGTCCTTGCGATACATGATCATGGCGGATTCGCCGTAGAAGGGCGCCGCATAAAGCTTGCCTTCGCTGGAAAGACCGCCGCGGATCGCCGGCAGAATGTCATCCACGTCGTATTTGTCGCCAAGCTTCTCGAGCGGCAGCAGCCAGCCCTGCTTGGCCCAGATCGGCACTTCATAATTGCCGATGGTCATGATGTCGTATTGGCCGCCATTGGTGGCAATATCCGTTGTCACACGCTCACGCAGGACGTTTTCCTCAAGCGTGACCCATTCGACCTTGATGTCGGGGTTCTTGGTGGTGAAGTCGGAGGTCAGCCCCTGCATGCGGATCATGTCGCCATTGTTCACGGTGGCGATGGTCAGCGTTTCGGCGGAAGCAAGGGTCGTAAAGGCGAGTGCCGAGCATGCGCCCAGCAAAATGGTCTTCAATGTCATATCTTCCTCCCAGAAGAAATTTATGAGCATTCGCTTTGCTCTAGGGCATTTACTCACCCGCAGAGCAAAAATGTCAAGCAACATCCTGTGCTGCGGCGCACATGGAAAAATCAAGTCTTTGATTTTAAGGAATTAATTTTTGCTCAATGCGTGAGCAAATATTCACTTGTCGCTTCATCGGTGATGAGTCCGTTCAACAGACCGCCTCTCAGCGCCGCCAGAATCGAGGCATTTTTGCGCGTGCCCTGCGCCATTCCGATGACCGTGCAGGTCTCTCGTGATGGGATGGGAACGGAAGCGACGCGCTCGTTGACGGAATGGTCGAGAATGTGGCCATTGGCATCATACATCCAGCCACAGATCTCGCCGACCGCACCGCTTGCCATCAGCGCCTTCATCTCGTCAACACCGAGGAAACCATCAACGCAGAGCGGTGCGTTTTCACCGAGTTCGCCGACACCGACGAAGGTGACATTGGCCGCAGAACCCAGCGCCAGCGTCGAGCGCACCATGGACTGGTCATGCAGCAATTCACGTTCTTCCGCCGAGGAGCACAGGACTGGCAGCGGCATGGGAAAATGCCGCGCCTTGATGGCATCGGCCATGCTGAAGATGACGTTGTAATAGGCAGCCGAGCCATCCGGCCCGATATTGCCTGTCAGTGACACGATGCGGTGCTGTGGGCATTCCATCGGCGGCAACTGGTCCACCGCTGCCTTCAGCGTGCGGCCGGTGCCAATGGCGAGCACGATGGGATCGGCGTTTTTCAGCCAGCGCTCGATTTCCGCGGCCCCCGCCTCGGCGATCCCCACCGTGGAGGAGACACCGGCCGGATCGCTCGGCACCACCTCGATATATTTAAGGTCGAATTTCTCTTTCAGGCGCTCGGCTTTTTCGAGACAGGCGGCGATGGGATGATCGAGCCGGACCTTGATCAGACGCTCGGCGACGGCGAGCGACACCAGCCGCTGCGCCGATTGCCGGGATATGCCCATGGCGGCGGCGATCTCATCCTGCGTGCGGCCGGCGACATAATAAAGCCAGCCGGCGCGGGCCGCATCATCCAGCCGTCCATGTGCGTCGTTTCGTCTGGCCATGCCGCCGCCCTCTAAGAATTATGCTCGAGCATTTGCTGGCATTTTTTTGCGTCGCCTGTCAAACGGGGGTATGCGCGCAAAGGCGACCTGATGCAAACCAGCGAGTGCTAGACGGTGGTTTACCTTATGGCTGGTGTCACTATTTCTCCGTCATTCCGGCCTTAAGCCGAAATCCAGCCACGGCGCGTCTGCGTCGTGAGAAGAGCCTTTTGCGATCAAAGACTTGATCGCGCTGGACCCCGGATCAAGACCGGGGTGACGGTGCGGGATTTATCGACCCCACCGACCAATCAAGCCGCTTCCTGCACCAGATGCCCCGCCGAGACCTCACGGTAATGGCGCTGCGGCGGCACGTAATCCACCGGGCGGATCGGGCTTCTGATCTCGTCCGTCGCCATATTGCGCCGGATCTGCCGGCGCGCCGGGTCGGGCACAGGAACGGCCGACATCAGCTTTTTCGTATAGGGGTGCTGCGGATTGTCGAAAACCGCCGCACGCGGTCCGATCTCGACGATCTCACCGAGATACATCACCGCCACCCGGTGGCTGACACGCTCCACCACCGCCATGTCATGGCTGATGAACAGGAAAGCGAGGTTTAGGCTCTGCTGCAGGTCGAGCAGCAGGTTGCAGACCTGCGCCTTGATAGACACATCGAGCGCCGACACCGCCTCGTCCGCGACGATGACCTTGGGGTCGAGCATCAGCGAGCGGGCAATGGCGATGCGCTGGCGCTGGCCACCGGAAAATTCATGCGGGAAGCGCCGCATCATATCCGGGTTGAGACCCACTTTCTCCAGAAGATCGGCCGCCTTTTCCCGCGCCTGCTGTTTGGCGCCGAGACGATGTTCAACGAAAGGCTCCATGATCGCCGTGCCGATACTCATGCGCGGATCGAGCGAGGCGAAGGGGTCCTGGAAGATCATCTGCACACTGCGGCGCATGGTGCGCAACGTTGTCTTGTCGAGTTTCATCACCTCGTAACCGTCAAGCGTGACATTGCCGGAGGTTGGCTCGATCAGCCGGGTTATCGACCGCCCGGTGGTGGACTTGCCGCAACCGCTCTCGCCGAC
This sequence comes from Agrobacterium sp. LAD9, assembly GCF_003031125.1. NCBI lineage: Bacteria > Pseudomonadati > Pseudomonadota > Alphaproteobacteria > Hyphomicrobiales > Rhizobiaceae > Agrobacterium > Agrobacterium sp. LAD9. The sequence goes on from NZ_PHGS01000018.1 coordinate 3,692, forward strand.
CAGCGATAGTGTCTCGCCTTCAGCCAGATCGAAGGAGACCTTTTCCACCGCATGCACGGCGCCGGATTTGCGGCCGAAAAGACCGGAGCGAATATCGAAACGGGTCGTCAGGTCCCTGACCGAGAGAATCGGCGTGCGCGAACCGGAGACCGTATCCTTCACCTCCGCCACCGGCTGGCTCTCGCCGGTCTTGATATCGATGATCGGGAAACGGGCGGGCAGCACCCGAGACCTCATCGAACCGAGTTTCGGCACGGCCGAAAGCAAAGCGCGCGTATAGGGGTGATGGCCGCGATGGAAGATATCGTCGGTAGTGCCGGTTTCCACCACATCGCCACGGAACATGACGATGGTGCGGTCAGCCACTTCCGCCACCACGCCCATATCGTGGGTGATGAACAGGACCGACATGCCCTCCTCTTCCTGCAATTGCTTGATGAGGTCGAGAATCTGGCCCTGAATGGTCACATCGAGCGCCGTCGTCGGCTCGTCGGCGATCAGGAGCTTCGGCTTGGAGGCAAGCGCCATGGCGATCATCACGCGCTGGCGCATGCCGCCGGAAAACTGGTGCGGATAATCGCCGAAACGGTTCGCCGCATTGGGAATGCGGACCTTTTCCAGAAGGCGTATGACCTCTGTCTTGGCGGCAGAGGAGGAAATGTCCTGATGCACGGTCAGCGCTTCGGCGATCTGCTTGCCGATCGGGAAGATCGGGTTGAGGCTGGTCATCGGCTCCTGGAAGATCATCGAGATATCCTTGCCGCGAACCTTGCGCATCTCCTCTTCCGGCAGCGCCAGCAGGTCGCGCCCGTCAAGCATGACCTTGCCCTCGATGCGGCTCGTCTTTTTATCGAGAAGCCGCATGATGGAAAGCGAGGTCACGCTCTTGCCCGAGCCGCTTTCGCCGACGATCGCCACCGTTTCGCGCGGTGCAATCTCGAAACTCATATTGCGCACCACGGATTTCCAGCCGTCATCGACGCGGAAGGAGGTGGTGAGATTCTGAACCGAAAGAACCGGGCTTATCGAACCGCCGGTCTGTTCCATTGATGTCGCCGCCAAAAGCATGCCGATCTCCTGAAAAGCAGAAGGCGGCCATGAAGGCCGCCGGATGTCTTATGCAGCAAGTGCGGTTTCGGCCATCGAAACCCAGTAGCTGATGCCGTAAGGCAGGGCCTCGTCGTTGAAATCATAGGCCGCATTGTGCAGCCCGGCCGTGTCGCCGTTACCGATGAAGATGAAGGCGCCGGGGCGGGCTTCCAGCATGTAGGAAAAATCTTCCGCACCCATATGCGGGTTGGGATTGGTGTTGACGGCGTTCGCACCCGCCACGCCCATCGCCACGCCGGTCGCGAATTCGGTCTCGTCACTATGGTTGAAGGTGACGGGATATCCGCGGTGATATTTCACCTCCACGCTGGCGCCATGCGCCATTGCCGTGGCGGTGGCCACTTCCTTCAGCCGCTTTTCGGCAAAATCGCGGGTTTCCGGCAGCAGGGTTCTCACTGTGCCCGTCAGCGTCACCGAACCCGGAATGACATTGACCGCCGTGCCGCCATGGGTGGTGGCGACGGTGACGACCAGCGATTTCAACGGGTCTGTCTCGCGCGAGACGATGGATTGCAGCGCGATGATGATATGCGCCGAGGTCAGTACCGGATCGATGGAAAGATGGGGCGCGGCCGCATGGCTGCCTTTGCCGGTGATGACGATTTCGAAACTATCCGCCGCCGCCATGGTGGAACCCTTGCGGATGGCGAATTGCCCGACGGGAATGCCCGGCTCGTTATGCATGCCATAGACCTGCGAAATGCCGAATTTCTCCATCATGCCGTCGTTCAGCATGGCGAGCGCGCCTGCCCCGCCCTCTTCCGCCGGCTGGAAGATGACCGCGACGGAGCCTTTGAAATTGCGGGTCTCGGCCAGATATTGCGCCGCCCCCAGAAGCATGGCGGTGTGCCCGTCATGGCCGCAGGAATGGGCCTTGCCGGGCGTCTTCGAGGCCCAGGGCTTGCCGCTGGTCTCGAGAATCGGCAGCGCGTCCATGTCGGAGCGGAAACCGATGGTCGGGCCATCCCCATGCCGCCCCTTGATGATGCCGACCACGCCGGTCTTGCCGATGCCGGTCTCGACCACATCGCAGCCGAAGGACTTCAGTTTTTCGGCAACGAATTTCGATGTTTCGAAGACATCATAGAGCAGTTCCGGGTGCTCATGCAGATGGCGTCTCCAGCCGGCAACGTCTTCCTGCATTTCAGCCACACGGTTCAATATCGGCATCCTCTTTTTCCCTTTTTTTGTTCCCCGCCGGGTTGTCGGAAAACATATTGCGTTTGGAATTTCTCCTTTTGCAAGTGTGAAATTTGCTGAATGAGCGAAAAATAGGCCGGAAGGCGAATGGCTCAAATTTTGTTCATCAATAAGACTTTGGGGCTTGCTTTTCAAAAACACTGACAATAGCATCATCTGGAATGAATGGATATTATTCAGCAAAGTCAAATACTTACAATAAAATACCTTGCGCATGACGACAGGAAAAGCGTCAAACATTCAAATAGATAAAATCCAAAAAAGGGGAAAACATAATGAAGAAGCGCAGCATTCTCTTTGCCAGCACGGTGGCGGCGATGGCCTTGGCAGGATCTGCCGCCCATGCCGAACGCGGCAGTGACGGTGAACTGAAAATCCTGTTCTGGCAGGCTGTATCGACACTCAACCCTTATCTTTCCGGCGGCACCAAAGAGATCTACAGCTCGTCCATGGTGATTGAGCCTCTGGCCCGCTACGACGAAAAGGGCGAGCTGGTGCCGATGCTGGTGAGCGAGATCCCGACGGTCGACAATGGCGGCGTCGCGAAGGATCTGCTCAGCATGACGTGGAAGCTGAAAAGTGACGTCAAATGGTCCGACGGCACGCCGCTTACCGCTGACGACGTCATCTTCACGTGGAAATATTGCACCGCACCCGACGGCGGCTGCGCGCAGGCGGCACAATATGAAGGCGTGAAAAACGTTGAGGCTATCGACGCCCATACCGTCAAGATCAGCTTCACTGAACCCAAGCCCTACCCCTACTCGGCATTTGTCGGCGCGCAATCGCCCGTCATCCAGAAGAAGCAGTTCGAAAAATGCGTCGGCGCCGCGGCTCCCGGCTGCACATCCGCCAATTTCGGCCCCATCGGCACCGGCCCCTTTGTGGTCAAGGAGTTCAAGCCGAACGACGTCATCAGCTATGTCGCCAACCCCAATTATCGCGATCCCGCCAAGCCCGCTTTCGCCACGGCGACCCTGAAGGGCGGCGGTGACGCGGCATCCGCTGCGCGTGCCGTGCTTGAAACGGGTGAATTCGACTACGCCTGGAACATGCAGGTGGAGCCGGAAATTCTGGCGACCATGGTGGCCGCCGGCAAGGGCAAGCTGGAAACCGCCTTCGGCACGCAGGTCGAGCGCATCAATCTCAACTGGTACAATGCCGACCCTGCGCTGGGTGACAAGCGCTCCACCAAGGAGGGCGGTCCGCATCCGGCCCTTTCCGACCCGGCCGTGCGCCGTGCGCTCTCGCTCGCCATCGATCGTGACATTATCGATGAGACGGGTTATGGCGAGGCGGGCAAGCCGACCTGCAACATCGTGCCGGCCCCGGCGGCTGTCGCTTCGACGAAAAACGACAGCTGGTGCCTCAAGCAGGATTTGGAAGGTGCAAACAAGCTGCTCGACGATGCAGGCTGGGTGAAGGGCGCCGATGGCATCCGTGCCAAGAACGGCGTGAAGCTGTCCTTCCTCTACCAGACCTCCACCAACTCCGTTCGCCAGGCAGCGCAGGAACTGGTGAAGGACATGTGGTCGCAGATCGGCGTTGCGTCCGAACTGCGCAATGTCAGCGCCTCGGTGTTCTTCGGCGGCGATCCGGCAAGCCCGGATACCTTCCAGAAATTTTATGCCGACGTTGAAATGTACACCAACAATTTCGACGGCACCGACCCGGAAAAATATCTGGCGGAATGGCTGTGCGACAAGATCCCCGCCCCCGCAAACGGCTGGCAAGGTCAGAATGTTCCGCGTTATTGCAACCCGGAATTCGACAAGCTGGTGGGCGTCCTTTCCAAGACGACCGATTTCGCCAAGCGTGGGGAAATCGCCAAACAGCTGAACGACATGCTGACGGAAGAAGGCGCACATATTCCGCTGATCCACCGTGGCAACGTCTCCTCGCATTCGCTGACACTCGAAGGCGTTCGCATGAATGCCTGGGATTCGGAACTCTGGAACGTCGCGGACTGGTCCCGCAAAAAGTAACACGCAAATGCGCGGTCGCCCCTGAAAGGGCGGCCGCGCTCGTTTTGCGAGACCCTGACGGTCTGGAGACTTTCCGATGTTTACCTTTACGCTCCGGCGGCTTGCCTTTGCCGTACCGACGCTGCTCGTCATCAGCTTCGTCATCTTCGCCCTGCTCGATCTCGCGCCGAACGATCCGACCGGCGACCTGCCGCTGACCATTCCGCCCGAAGTGCGCGAGCAGATCCGCGCCTCCCTCGGCCTCGACCAGCCGTTCTTCATCCGTTACCTGATGTGGCTGCAGCAATTCTTCATCAACGAGCCGCTGAACCTCTTCGAAAAGCTGACCGGCTGGCAGATCGGCGATGGCAGCCGCATGCGCGTGCTCTCCTGGGCGACGCGCAGCCCGGTTGTCGATCTCGTCATTCAGCGCATGCCGCAGACACTTTGGGTAGTGGGCCTTGCCTATCTCTTCGGTGCGCTGCTGGCGATCCCGATCGGCGTCATTTCAGCCTACAAGCAATATTCGATCTTCGACCAGATCGGCACCTTCGTTTCGATGGTCGGTTATTCGGTGCCGACCTTCTTCACCGGCGTGCTGCTGGTGGTGATCTTCAGCTCTTACCTGCAATGGTTCCCTTCCGTCTATGACACCAATCTGCAGGTGACGGACTGGGGAAGCTTTGTGGCGCAGATCAAACAGATGTTCCTGCCGGTGCTGGTATTGACCCTCTACAATGTCTCGCAGATCAGCCGCTTCGTCCGCGCCTCCATGCTCGACAATCTACATCAGGACTATGTGCGCACCGCGCGCGCCAAGGGCGTGAAGGAAAAATCCGTCCTGCTCGTTCATGTGCTTCGCAACAGCCTTATCCCGGTCGTCACCGTGATTGCGCTCGGCGTGCCGACGATCTTTTCCGGCGCCATCATCACCGAGCAGATTTTCCGTGTGAACGGGCTTGGCCAATTGCTGATAACCGCCGTTCAGGGCGCGGATATTCCGCTGGTGCAGACGCTGACCTTCATTTTCGCGGTGCTTATCGTGCTCTTCAACCTGATTGCCGACGTGCTTTACGGCATTCTCGACCCGAGGATCCGCTATGACTGACGCCACCATTGCAGCGCCGACGGTTGCGGCCACCCCAACACAATCCGCCCTTGCCGATATCTGGAAACAGTTCCGCGTCCACAAGGGCGGGGTGGCCGGGCTTTTTGTCTTCGTCTTCATCCTGCTTGCGGTCTATGTCGGCCCCTATATCCACACCGTTGCGCCCAACGCCATCAACGTGAAGGCACGTAACCAGTGGCCGTCGCTGGCGCATCCCTTCGGCACCGATAATCTCGGCAAGGACATGCTGGCGCAGGTTCTGGCCGGTGGGCGCATCTCGCTTGCCGTCGGCATCACTGCCATGCTTTTGGCCCTGTTTCTCGGCACGCTGGTGGGTGTGCTTTCAGGTTATTTCCGAAATCTGGACGGGCCGCTGATGCGGTTGACGGACCTGTTTCTGGCGCTGCCGCTTTTGCCGCTGCTGCTCGTCATCCTGATGCTGTTTCGCGACACGTTGAGGGCCGCCTTCGGGCCGGAAACCGGCATCTTCATCCTGATTGTCTTCGTGATCGGGATCACCAGCTGGATGCATACCGCGCGCATTGTGCGCGGCGATGTGCTGACGATCAAAAGCCAGGAATTCATCATGGCGGCGAAATCGAGCGGCATGCGTGAGTATCGCATCATCCTGCGCCATATCCTGCCGAATGTGCTGAGTTCGATCATGGTCTCGGCCACGCTCGGCATCGCCTCGGCCATCATCACGGAATCGGCGCTGTCTTTCCTCGGCCTCGGTTTCCCGTCGGACTTCCCGACCTGGGGACGGCTGCTGTTCGATGGCGCCAATTTCCTGCAGCTGACGCCCTCGCGTGTGCTGTGGCCGGGACTGGCGATCTCGCTGACGGTTCTGAGCGTCAACTACATCGGCGACGCCGTGCGCGATGCGCTTGATCCACGCGCATTGAAGAGTTGAGAAGACGCGTTCTCTGCGTCACAAGAACCTCTCCACCGTCATCCTCGGGCCTGACCCGAGGATCCAATGCCACGTGTGATGGTGGATCCTCGGGTCAAGCCCGAGGATGACGTCGAGTAAGGCTGCCGACTAGTGATAATTCACCTTTTCCGCATCAAGGATGCTGTCGGCATCCAGCGCGGCAATCGGAATATCGCTGCGCGCCGGAATGTCGCCGGAAAGCTGAAGCGCAAGATAACGCCCGCAGCAGACCCGCAGGAACGAGGTGAAATTTCCGAGATCATGCCCGGCATCGATCGATTCATTATAAAGCTTGGCGATAAGCTGCACGCTGTTCATGCCATCCCGCCGCGCGATCTCGTCCAGCGTCGTCCAGAAGAAATTCTCGAGCCGGACGCTGGTGACCATGCCATCGATCCTGAGCGACCGCGTATGGCTTTCCCAAAGCGCCGGGTCTGCCTTGATGAAAAGCTTGCACATGGTTTCCTCCCTCACCACGTCTGAAAGATAGGCGGAAAACGGGGCCGGAAAAAGCCCCGTTTCGCAGGTCTTATTTGCCGAGCACCGCCATGAATTGCGAAAGCCATGCCGGATGTGCCGGCCATGCAGGGGCGGTCACCAGCTTGCCATCGGTAACCGCCGCATCGATGGCGATATCGGCATAGGTGCCTCCGGCAAGCTCGACCTCGGGACGGCAGGCCGGATAGGCCGAGCAGGTGCGGCCCTTCAAAACACCAGCAGCCGCGAGCAGTTGCGCACCGTGGCAGACGGCCGCCACCGGCTTGTCAGCCTCGAAAAAATGTTTCACCGCCGCAAGCACATCCGCATTAAGCCGCAGATATTCCGGCGCGCGGCCGCCGGGAATGACCAGCGCATCATAATCCGCAACCTTGATATCGGCGAAGGTGGCGTTGAGCGCGAAATTATGGCCGCGTTTTTCCGAATAGGTCTGGTCGCCCTCGAAATCATGGATGGCCGTAGCGATGGTCTGGCCCGCTTTCTTGCCGGGGCAGACGGCATGGACCGTGTGGCCGACAGCGAGCAACGTCTGGAACGGCACCATGGTCTCGTAATCCTCGGCGAAATCGCCGGCGATCATCAAAATCTTCTTCGGCATGTTTGCTCCTCCCGTTTTCGAATGCCTTTGGGCAACCTAACAGGCCGGGCGCGGATGCGGGTATTATGGCAATACTACATAGTCGATAAAGGCACGATCAGCGACCCTGCGGCGGCTCCGGCCAGCGACGCACACCGCCGCCCCAGGTCTCAAAGGCTCTGGAAAGCTTCAGCACGAGTAGATCCTCGTAACGCGGGCCGACGATCTGCAGGCCGATGGGCATACCCGATTTCGAAAAACCGCAATTGATCGAGGATGCGGGCTGTTCCGACATGTTCCACGGCACGGTGAAGGCGATATGTTCGAACGGCCGTGCGGGATCATTGGTGGGCGAGGCCCAGTCGGCCGGATAGGACACGATGGGATTGACGGGTGAAATCACCGCATCAACGGACTGCATCAACCGCCCGCAGAGCTTACGCATTTCCATGGTCTGGTTGAAACCGAAAACGGCGCGTGCGCCGGAAATATCCGCCCCCTTCTGTGCCCATTCATGAATATAGGGAAGGATCGCGGCGCGGCGGTCTGCGCTCAGCGCCGCCATGTCGCCCCAGAATTTCGCGCGCCAGAAGTCGTCCAGCCCATCCAGCATCTCCCGCGTCAGCACCGGCTCGACCGGGATGATGATTGCGCCCGCCGCCTCGAACAGTTTCGCGGCGGAAAGCACGGCGTCGCGCACCTCATCCTCCAACGGCAGGCCGCAGCCGGCATCCAGCATCAGGCCGACTTTCAGGCCCTTCACGTCGATATCGAGGTCCATCCAGTCGATGTCATTCGGCGGCAGCGATGTGCCGTCGCGCCAGTCGGGCCGTGAAAGCGTGGCCATCGCATAGGCCGCATCGATAACGGTGCGGGTCATCGGCCCGGCGCAGCGGCCGGTATAATAGGGATCGACCGGGATGCGGCCCTGGCTCGGCTTGAAACCGAACAATCCCGTCCACCCCGCCGGCAGCCGCACCGAGCCGCCAATATCCGTGCCGATATGCAGCGTGCCATAACCAGCGGCCCCGGCCGAGGCCGCACCGGCGCTGGAGCCGCCGGGGTTCTGTGTCGGGTCCCAAGGATTGCGGCTGAGCTTGTGAAAACTGGAAAGGCCGGAGGAGAGCATGCCGTAATCCGGGCAGGTCGTCTTGGCGTAAAGGATCGCGCCATCCTCGCGGCAGCGGGCGGCCACCGGCGCATCTTCAACTGCAGGCACCAGTTCTACCGCTTTGGTGCCAAGCGGAACGGGATGGCCTTTCGTGGCGATCAATTCCTTGAGCGAGACCGGAATTCCATCAAGGGGCCCGAGCGTTTCACCCTTTTGCCAGCGCTCCGTCGAGGCCAGCGCCTGCCGGCGTGCATCCTCCGGATCATAGGCGTAAAGCGCGTTCACGACCGGCTCGAATGCATCGATACGCGCCTCCACCGCCTGCCAATATTCCGATGGCGAAAGCCTCTTACCCCGGTAAAGCGACAGGATTTCGAGCGTGTTGAGGTCTATGAGATCGGTCATCAGCTTCGTCTCGTCAGAAAACAGGAAATAGGGGCGACAGCTTTCTAGAGCGGTCAGCTTGTATCGCGCGGGTCCAGCAGATCGCGCAGGCCATCGCCGAGAAGGTTGAGGCCGAAAACGGCAAGCGCAATCGCAAGGCCGGGCATGATGGCGAGCCATGGTGCTGCGCCGAGATAGGTCTGGGCATCCGCGAGCATTCGCCCCCAGGTGGCGGCGGGCGGCGGCATGCCGAGACCGAGGAAGGAAAGGCCTGCTTCCGTCAATATCGCAAGGCCGAGCTGGATCGTCACCTGCACGATGATCTGGTTGGAAATATTCGGCACGATATGGAAAAGCGTGATCCGGGCGCGGTTCTGGCCGATGCTTGTAGCGGCGGTGACATATTCCCGCGACCATATCTGCAGCGCCGCCCCCAGCGTCAGCCGGGCGAAGACCGGCACCATGAAGGTGGCGATGGCGATGATGGCGGTGAAGCGCCCCGTGCCGATGAAGGCGCCGAGCATCATGGCCGACAGGATCGGCGGCACCGCAAAGATGATATCGCAGACGCGCATGACCACGGTTTCGGTGAAACCGCGCAGCGCCGCGACCGCAACGCCGATGGCCGTGCCGATAGATGCGCCGATGGCGACGGCGGCGATGGAGGTGGACAGCGAGTTCCACGCACCCGCCATCAGCATGGACAACACGTCGCGGCCGAAATGATCCGTACCGAGGCCGCCATAGACGAATGGCGATTTCAGCTTCTGGACGATCTGCATCTTTGTGGGGGATACCGGTGTCCAGACCAGCGACAACAGGGCGACTGCGACCAGAAAGATCGTAACGGCGATGCCGACGGCAAAGGCAGGGCGGCGGCGGATCAATCGCATCATCGCGCACCTGCCCGCAGTCTGGGGTCGATGAGGAGATAGGCGATATCGACCACGAAATTCATGATGATCACGAGCGCCGAAAAAAACAGCACGACGGACTGCATGACAACGATATCGCGCTGGGTCAGCGCCTGATAGGCAAGCCGCCCAAGACCCGGAAGATTGAAGACATTCTCGACAAGCACCGCGCCTGCGATAAGGAAGGTGAATTGCAGGCCGATCATGGTGACAACAGGGATCATCGCGTTCGGCACCGCATGCCGCCACAGCGCCACCCGCTCGCTTAAACCCTTGGCCCGGGCGGTGCGCACGAAATCCTCGTTCATCACCTCAAGCACGGCGGAGCGGCAGACGCGGGTGAGAACGCCGGCCTGCGACAGCGCCAGCGCGACCGCCGGAAGGATGAGCGCCATAAGACCCGCTGAAAAGCTCGGCGTCCAGCCGGGAAATCCGCCCGCCGGCATCCAGCCGAGCGTGGTGGAAAAAACGATGATGAGCAGCAGCCCGACCCAGAAACCGGGCACGGCAATGCCCACATGGGAAAACAGCCCGGCGGCAAAATCCAGCGCCCCGTTACGGTTTCGCGCCGCCGCCACGCCGAGTGGAATGGCGATGGCGACAGACAGGCAGACTGCCAGCAGCGCAAGCGGCAGGGTGACGGCCAGCCGCTCGAGGATCAGCCCCGCCACCGGCACGCCATAGGTATAGGATTGCCCGAGATCGCCCTGAAACACGCCGGCGAGCCAATGGAGATAACGCAGCGGCAGCGGCTGATCGAGACCCATCTGTTTCTGCAGCGCGGCGAGCGTATCAGGGCTCGCCGAGGTTCCAAGCATGATCGCCGCGGGATCGCCCGGCAGCAGGCCCATGACGACATAGATGATGAGGGAAACGGCAAACAGCGTGATGACGAGGCTGACGAGACGCCGGATGAGGACGGCTAACATCTGGCATCTTCTCCTTGCTTTGTTTCACCTGCGGTCGAGCGTCCAGTCACCTCTCTCCCGTCATTCCAGCCCCGAGCCGGAATCCAGCCGGCGCGCGTCTGCGCGGCGGAGAGAGCCCTTTCAGCCCAAGGACTTGGGCTGACTGGATGCCGGATCAAGTCCGGCATGACGGAAGAAACCGGTATCGACAAACGTCACTCTTCCCAATGCACATCCGTCAGCACATTCGAGGGAATGGGTTCGTTTTCCCAGAGCCCCTTCACCTTCTTGTCCCACACGCCGAGCTTCGGCATGACGAAAAGGTAAAGTGCCGGCACATCTTCTGCGAGGATTTTCTGGGCGTCGCCGTAAAGCGCTTCCTGCTGGGCCGCATCCGCCGTCTTTTCAACGTTGCCGACGACCTCGTTGAAGGCCGGGTTCTTGTAGTTGAAATAATAGGGATCGCGCGCATAGATATCGATATCCATCGGCTCCGCATGGGCAACGATGGTCATGTCGTAATCCGCGCCCTTCAAGACATCCGCCACCCATTTGGCCGGAAATTCGGTCGTCTCGATGGTCATCGTCACGCCGATTTCGGCAAACATCGCCTGCAGGATTTGCGAGGTCCGCTGGGCATAGGCCATCTGCGGCGCCTTGATGGTGAAGCTGAACCCGTCAGGATAACCCGCTTCGGCAAGCAGCGCCCTCGCCTTGTCGACATCGTAGGGGTGCACTCCTGTCGTATCGATGTAACCGCGGTCATTCGGGGTGTAATGGCTGCCAATGGCCGTGCCGAAACCGGACCACGCGCCTTCAATGACGGTGCCGCGATCCACCGCCATCATCAGCGCCTGACGCACGCGCTTGTCATCAAAGGGCTTGCGGGCATTGTTCATGCCGGCCACGACCTTCAGTTCGGTATTGCCGACGAAGGTGCCAAGGCGCTTATCGCCATCGAAGGAGGTCATCAGCTCCGGCGCGCCGAATTCCGGGAAAGCATCGATATCGCCTGACTTCAGCGCCGCGGCCTGCGCCTGCGGATCGGAGACGAAACGGAAGGTCGCCTTGTCGAGCTTCACCGCCACGGCCTTGTCCCAATAGGCATCGTTCTTCTGCAACTCGACCTTGTCGCCCTTGGCCCAGTTCACGAATTTGAACGGGCCGGTGCCGACGGGCGTGGTGCGGTTATTGTCAGCGCTTTTCGGCGCCACCATCACGGATGCCGGCCAACCGAGCCAGTAAAGAAGGCTGCCGGCCGGCTGCTTCAGCTTCAGCACCAGCGTTGCGGCATCCGGGGTCTCGATACTGTCGATGGCGGCGAAGAAGCGCTTCTGCGGATTGACCGAGCTTTCGCCGCGCGCCCGATCCAGCGAAAATTTCGCAACGGAGGAATCGAAGGCCTCGCCGTCATGGAAGGTGACGCCCTTGCGCAGCTTGAATGTATAGTTCTTGCCATCAGGGGAAATTTCCCAGCTTTCGGCAAGCTGCGGCCTAACCTTGCCTTCGCGGTCGATCGTCACCAGACCTTCGAAGATATTCTGCCAGGTGACCTGGCCGATGGCGACGGGGGCGGCAATGGTCGGATCGAGCCCGGCGGGCTCGACGGCCATGCCAAGCGTCAGCGCGGTTTTCGGCGCGGCATCCGCCGCCGTTATCGAAAGCGGCAGCCAAAGCGCCGTGCCCAGTGCGAGGCTCAGCGCGGCGCGGCGCGAAAGCGTTGCCGCCTGCGAAAGATAAATGCGTGGCATCATTGTCCCCTGTCTGGCGGCCGGGGCATTTTTGCCCTTCCAAAGACCACCCGTTGCAAAAAGAGTGTCATGTTGCAGGCGCACACACAATCTCGATTTTTGTGTGCTCCGTGTAGCTGAAATGGCTACACGGAAATGCGGATGGAAATCAACCTTCCGGGCGGAAAGGCCAAACCGTCTCGCTTATCCCGCCGTCGCCTCGCGCATGAAGCGCTCGATGAAATCGGCAAGCTTGGAGGCGGCGAAGGACAATTGCCGGTCGGGAGCAACACAGAGATCGATCTGGGTGTGGATGCCCTTCTTGCCGGAGAGCGGAACGGCGACCATCTGGCCACTGCGGATTTCACGCGCCACCGAAAGCGCCGGCAACAGCGTGGCGGCGGCGTGGCCCAGCACCAGTTCCTTCAGCATTTCCAGCGAGCTGGTGATGAAGACAGGGTCAAGTTCGATGCCCGCATCGGCAAACAGCGTATCGAATGCCTGACGCGCAGCAAAACTCTTGTCCGGCAGCGCAAGCGGCAGGCCCGCCAGTTCCTTCAGCGAGACTTCCGGCTGGGCGGCGAGCGCATGGCCGGCCGGGAAGATGACATCATAGCTGATGCGGGTGCGCGAACGCACCTTTACGCCTGATAGTTTTGGCGCAAACAGGCTGACGACGAGATCGGCTTCCGCCGCGCCCAGCGCCTCCATTGCCTGGCGGGCGCTGGTAATATGCACCTCGAAACGCAGTTTTGGATATTTCAGGCTGAACTGCGCCAGCACCGGCGCCAGAAGGTTCGCCACCGTGGCGCCATTGGCATAGACAGTGACCCGGCCACGCTGCAGACCTTTGAGATCGTCTATCAGCTGGTGCACATGGTCGAGTTCGCGCAGCGTCTTGCCGGCGCGGGCGGCGAGCAGCTCACCCGCTGCCGTCAGCTTCACGCCCCGGCTGGAGCGCTCCACCAGCGGCGAACCGAAATAATATTCGAGGTTTTCAATCTGCCGGCTCACCGCCGTCGGCGCGACATTCAGGTTTTCCGCAGCGGCGCGCATGGAATTTGTGCGGACGAGTTCGTCGAAATACATCAAGGCGCGCAATTGCATGGGGTGGGTACCTGTTGCGGAAATGCCGGTGTGGCGGTTCACCATATCATCGCAGCGCGATGAGAGAATACTTCGCCCGGGAAGATCACCTGTGGAACGAAAGCGCGCCGCCCGTTTCTTCTCCCAGGCGGGGAGAAGAAACGGGCCGCACCGTCTCGCCAATCAAACGCGCTTGAAACCCTCGCTCGCCACCAACAGCTGGCGGGTATAATCCGCGCTGAATTCCCGGCTTTCCAGCGCTTCCGCCTCCAGCATTTCCACCACCTTGCCGCTCTTCATCACCGCCAGGCGATCACACATATGGCTGATGACGCCGAGATCGTGGCTGACCATGACGAAGGTAAGGTTACGATCCTTGCGGGCCTGTTCCAGAAGATTGAGGATTTCCGCCTGAATGGAGGCATCGAGCGCCGAAGTCGGCTCATCCAGCAGCAGGATTTTAGGCTCGACGATCAGCGCACGGGCAATGGCAATGCGCTGCCGCTGGCCGCCGGAAAGCTGGTGCGAATACCGGAAACGGAAGCCTGAACCGAGGCCGACTTCATCCAATGCGCGGGCAATGCGCTGCTCGCGATTGTCGAGACCGTGGATGACCAGCGGCTCAAGCAGCAGCGCATCCACCGTCTGGCGCGGGTGAAGGGAGCCATAAGGATCCTGAAACACCATCTGCACGTCGCTGTAGAAGCTCTTGTCGCGGTGCTTGCTGGAATAGGAGCGCCCCGCCACCATCAACGAACCTTCGTCGAAATGGTTGAGGCCGGCAATGGCGCGCAGCAGGGTTGACTTGCCGGAACCGGACTCGCCGACAATGCCGAAGGATTCACCCTCGGCCACATCGATGCTGACGCTGTCGAGCGCGATGTAACCGTCGAAATCCACCACCATGTCTCTGATAGAAAGAACTGTGCTCATGCGCGCCACTCCGGCTTGCGTTCCAGAACCGGCAGCGGATGCCGGTGGCCGCCAATTTCCGGCAGGCAGTTCAAAAGCCCCTGCGTATAGGGGTGTTTCGCTTCCTTCAGATTGGCGGAAGAAAGCTCTTCCACCACCTTGCCCGCATACATGACGAGAACGCGGTCACAGAAGGAGGAGACGAGCCTCAGATCATGACTGACGAAGATCAGCCCCATGCCGCGGTCGCGCACCAGCTTGTCGAGAATGTCGAGCACTTCCAGCTGAACCGTGACGTCGAGCGCCGAGGTGGGTTCGTCGGCGATCAACAGTTCCGGGCCACAGACCAGCATCATGGCAATCATAACGCGCTGGCCCATGCCGCCGGAGACCTCGTGCGGGTAAAGATCGAAGACGCGCTCGGGATCGCGGATCTGCACCGCTTCGAGCATCGCAAGCGTGCGTTGGCGCGCCTCGCTGCCGCCGATCTTTTCATGGGTGCGCAAGGTTTCCATGATCTGGCGGCCGATGGTCATGACCGGGTTTAGCGAATATTTCGGGTCCTGCAGGATCATGGCCATGCGCTTGCCGCGCATGATCCGCCGCTCCTTTGCGGACGCCTTGAGCAGGTCGATATCGCCGAAACGCAACGCATCGGCTTCGATGCGCGCGCTTTTCGGTGTCAGCCCCATGATGGCGCGGCCCGTCTGCGACTTGCCGGAGCCGGATTCGCCGACGATGCCGAGGCGTTCGCGCCCAAGCGTGAAGGACACACCGCGCACCGCCTCCACCAGCCCGGTGCGGGTGGGGAAAGAAACGCGCAGGTTCTGAACGGTCAGAAGCGGCGCACTCATTGGCCCGCCTCCTTGGGATCAAGCGCATCGCGCAACCCATCACCCAGCAGGTTGAAACCGAGGCTGACGATGAGGATCGCCACGCCGGGCATGGCCGCAACCCACCATTGGTCGAGGATGAAACGACGCCCCGAAGCGATCATCGCACCCCATTCCGGCAGCGGCGGCTGTGCGCCGAGACCGAGGAAGCCGAGGCCGGCGGCCGTCAGGATGATGCCCGCCATATCCAGCGTGACACGCACGATGAGCGACGACATGCAAAGCGGCATGACGTGTTTGAGCACAATGCGGAAGGGCGATGCCCCCATGAGCTTCACCGCCGCGATGAAATCGGAATTGCGGAAGGTCATGGTTTCGGCGCGCGCGATGCGCGCATAGGGCGGCCAAGAGGTCACCGCGATGGCGAGCACGGCGTTTTCGATGCCCGGCCCAAGTGCGGCGACCAGCGCCAGCGCCAGAACCAGCTTTGGAAAGGCCAGAAAGATATCGGTGATGCGCATCAGAACCGCATCCACCCAGCCGCCGGCATAACCCGAGACGGTGCCGACGATGAGCCCGATGGGTGCGGCGATGATGGCCACCAGCAGCACCACGAACAGGGTCAGCCGCGAACCGTGGATGAGGCGCGAAAGAATATCCCGCCCCTGATCGTCGGTGCCGAGCAGATAACCGGCAGTACCGGGCGGCAGAAGCCGGGCGTTGCGCAGATCGCCCTGCACCGGATTATGCGGCGCCAGCACATTGGCAAATAGCGCAACAAACAGCAACGCGATGATGATGCCGAGGCCGAGCAGCGCCAGCCGGTTTTCCGAAAACCGCCGCCAGATGACATAAGCACGGCCAAGACGCGCCTGCTTGCGCGAGGCCGGCCGGTCGGAGAGCAGCCATTCGCGGCTATAGGGTTTGAGTGTGTCGGTCGAAATCGTCATCGGCTGCGCGTCCTTGGGTCGAGCGTCCGGTAAAGCAGATCGGAGAAAAGATTGATGCCGACGAAGATGGCGCCGATCACGATCGTGCCGCCGAGAACGGCATTCATATCCGCATTCTGCAGGGAATTGGTGATGTAGAGGCCAAGGCCCGGCCAGGCGAAGATGGTTTCGGTCAAGACCGAACCTTCCAAGAGACCGGCATAGGAGAGCGCAATCACCGTCACCAGCGGCACGGCGGCATTACGCAGCGCGTGGAACCAGATGATACGCGTTTCCGAAAGCCCCTTGGCGCGGGCCGCAACGATATATTCCTGGGCGAGCTCGTTCAACATGAAGGAACGCGTCATACGGCTGATATAGGCCAGCGAAAAATAGCCGAGCAGAGAGGCCGGCAGGATGATGTGGCGGAAAAGATCCCACAACACGTCCCATTGCCTTTGCCAGATCGCGTCGATCAGGAAAAAGCCCGTGATCGGCGTGAAGGTGAATTCATAGACGATATCCATTCGGCCGGGATAGGCGACCCATTGCAGCCGGGCGTAAAACACCAGTAGCGCAAGTAGCCCGAGCCAGAAGATCGGCACGGAATAACCGATAAGGCCGATGACCCGCACCACCTGATCGGCAAAGCTGCCGCGCTTGACGGCGGCAAGCACGCCGAGCGGTATGCCGAAAACGGCGCCGATGATGGTGCCGATTGTGGCAAGTTCTATCGTCGCCGGGAAAACCCGCTTGATATCCTCCATCACCGGATTGGTGGTGAGGACGGAGATGCCGAAATCGCCCGAAAGCGCCTGCTTCAGATAAAGAAAGAACTGCTGCCAGAGCGGCAGGTTGAGGCCGAGCTGCTCACGCACGCGTTCGACCACATGCGCAGGCGCGCGGTCGCCGACGATCGCCAATGCGGGATCGATCGGCACCACACGGCCAATGAAGAATGTGACCGCCATCAGCCCCAGAAAGGTGGTGATGACGGTGACGGCGAAGCCGAGAACGGCTTTCACACGGGCGTTGGCACGGCGTTTGCCCTGCCTCGCCCGGCTGTTCGTTTCAACGATGCTCAAGCGACCGATCCTTCCGGATCATTCCTTGGAGATCGTATAGACGTAGTTGGTGTCGAAGCTCGGTCCGAGCTTCAGGCCCTTGAGCTTGTTCGAGTAACCGGCCACTTCGGTCTGCTGGAAGATGATGACGAAGGGACCCTTCGCCAGAACTTCCTTCTGCAGGTTTTCATAGATGGCGGCGCGCTTGGCGCTGTCCTTCTCGAGAAGCGCCGACTGGGTTTCCTTGGTCAGATCAGGAACGTCCCAGGCATTGCGCCAGGCGAGCGTCTTGTTCTTGCCCTCATCGGAATTGTCGTAGTTGATGGTGAAGGTTTCGGCATTCGAGTTCGGGTCGAAATAGTCCGAACCCCACTGGCCGATATAGATATCATGGGTGCGGGCGCGGTATTTGGTCAGCGTCTGCTTGCCGTCGCCCGGGATGATTTCGAGCTTGATGCCGGCCTGCGCCAGCGTCTGCTGCACGCTTTCGGCAATGCCGGTCACCGGCTGCGTGTTGCGCACATCCATGCTCACGGTAAAGCCGTCCTTCAGGCCGGCCTTGGCGAGAAGTTCCTTCGCCTTGGCGACGTCGAGCTTGTAGGGGTTCTCATCAAGCGCGCCGAGCTGGCCCTTCGGCAGGAAGGTCTGGTGGACTTCACCGATGCCCTTGATGATCGTCGCACCGATCGCGTCATAATCGACGAGATATTTGAAGGCTTCGATGACCTCGGGCTTCTTCAGGTTCTCGTTCTTCTGGTTGAGGCTGAAGTAATAGACGGTGCCCTTGGGCGCAGACGTGACGGCGAGGCCTTCCTTCTTGGAAACGGCTTCCATGTCACCGGGCTCAAGGTTGCGGGCAACATCGATATCGCCATTTTCAAGCGCCAGACGCTGGCCGGAGCTTTCCTTCATGTGGCGATAGACCACACGCTTCAGCTTCGGCTTCTCACCGTAATAATTCGGGTTGGCTTCCAGAATGACCGCTTCGTTGGCCTTCCAGCCGAGGATCTTGTAGGGGCCGGAACCCGCATAACCCGTCTTCAGGAACTCGTTGCCGAAATCGGTGTCGTATTTGTAATCGGCGCTCGGCGTGACCGACTTCGCCTTTTCGGTGATGAGCTTCTTGTCGACCACCGAAGCGACGGTCGCGGTCAGCACGTTCAGCACGAAGCTCGGCGCATAGGGCTTGTCGACCGTCAGCACGAAGGTGTTTGCATCCGCAGCCTTCGCCTTCTCGGTGACGTTGTCGCCCTTGAGGCCGAACTGCGTCAGCAGGAATGCGGGCGACTTGTCGAGCTTGACGGCGCGTTCGAAGGAGAAGGCAACGTCGTCAGCGGTGACCGGATTGCCGGAGGCGAATTTCAAGCCGGATTTCAGCTTGAACGTATAGGTCAGGCCATCCTCGGAGGTCGTCCAGCTCTCGGCGAGATCGCCGATAACCTTGGACGTGTCGTTGAGATCGATGGAAACAAGCTTGCTATAGGTGTTGCCGGTGACTTCGGCAGCGGAGAGTTCGAAAGCCTCACCCGGATCGAGCGTGATGATGTCATCGATGGCGAAACCTTCGACCAGCGTATCGGCCGGCGTGGCGGCAAAAGCATGCGGTGCAGACAGCATCATCAGCGACAAAGCGGCGCTGGTGCTCAGAATACGCATGGAGTTGTTGAGCGATTTGATCATAGGATCTCCCCTTTTGTTATGAGATTGATTTCGTTCGCTTAAAATTGTTCTCAGGCCGCCTCGTGCCAGGCCTGGGATAAAACGCGCAGCCAGTTTTCCCGGCATATTTTAGCAAGTTCTCCATCACCGTAGCCCGCCGATTTCAGCGCCGCAACCAGATTGTGATTGCCGCTCGCATCGGCAACGCCGACGGGTATCGTTGCGCCATCGAAATCCGATCCCAGCGCCACGCAATCGATGCCCATGCGCTCCACCATGTAGTCGATATGGCGCACCATGTCGGAAAGCGGCGTATCGGCAATGTCGCGCGCATCTGCCCTGAGCATGGTCACGGCATAGTTGAGCCCCACCAGACCACGGCTTTCCTTGATGGCATCCATCTGCCTGTCGGTGAGATTGCGGGCGACCGGGGTGAGCGCATGCGCGTTGGAATGGCTGGCGATCAGCGGCTGGTTGGTGGTCTTGGCCACATCCCAGAAGCCTTTTTCGGTAATATGCGCGAGATCGATGAGAATGCCGAGCCGGTTGCACTCCTCCACCAGCACAAAACCGGCGTCGGTGAGGCCGGGCGCGGTATCGGGCGACATGGGGTAAGAGAAAGGAACGCCGTGGCCGAAAACATTGTGCCGGCTCCAGACCGGGCCGAGCGACCGCAGGCCGGCGGCGTAAAACACCTCCAGCGCGTCGAGATCAGCGCCGATCGCCTCGCAGCCTTCCATATGCAGCACGGCGGCGAAAACGTCGTCGGCAAAGGCCTTGCGAATATCGGCCGTGGAACGGCACAGCCGCCAGGCGCCGGCGCGATCAAGCCTCAGCGCAATCGCCGCCTTCTCCATGGCGATATCAAGCGAAGGCAGGCGCTCCAGCGGAGCGGCGAGCGGCGTGTTGTAGTGGCCGCTTTCATCCGGTTCCTGCAGAATAAGGTCGCCGGAAGGAATATAAATGGCGCAGATGCCGCCGCCGAGGCCGCCTGCCCTTGCCCGGGGGCCATCGATATGGCCTTCCCGCGTACCATTCTTGAATTCGGCCACCGGATCGGCACCGGCCTTGCCGTTGCGCCACAACCGAAGCAGCACATCATTATGACCGTCGAACACTGCATGCATGGGAAGAAATTCCAGTCATCGGAAAGAACAAAACGGGGGCGGGCAGACGCCGGGATGACACCGCGCGAAAGCAAACCGGCGCATTGTTCGCCGACCGCTATTGTCTGTCGGAGGCGATCTTAGGACGATCTCTTCGAGCTTCGCAAGACACAAATTAGGCAGCGGTGAAATTATCACCACTTGCCTTTTGCCGGAATTTGCGCTTCGTCAGGCGCGCCAGCCATCTTCCGCTTTGGTGAGCAGCGGCGTGGCGAAAACGCCCCTCACCCGCTCCGGCCATTCCGGCCCGAAAGCGGCGATTTTTTCCCGCCAGCGATCCGATTGCAGCATGGCCGCGCCTATGACGGCGGGCCGGATACCGGAGGCGGCGAGAAGCGCAAGACCTGATATGATGGAACTGCCGCTGGAGATCACGTCATCCACCAGCGCCACCCGCCTGTTCTCGATGAGCGGCAGCATGCGCGGATCGATATAGAGCCGTTTTTCCTGCCGGGTAGTAATGGAGGACATCGGCACCGACAGTTCCTCCAGATACCAGAATTTGCGCGAGGTGCCGAGAGGCACGTAACGGGAATGGCCGAGATGCCGGGCAACGGCGGCGGCGAGCGTCAAGCCCAGCGTCGGCAGGCCGATAACGACATCCGGTTTGAAGGGCGCGAGCTTGGCGGCGAGATCGGTGGCCAGCGCCTCCAGCACCGCGAACGACGCCTGATTGACGATGAGCGATGCCAGCGCATGCTCCCCGTCCGCAAGCGGCCGGATGGGCAGACAGATCTGCCTTCCATCATCCAGTTCCGCCGGAAAGAAGGTGGAATGCGGACCTGCCGTATCGAAGGTGGCGGGCGGAAGAATATCCTGCCAGAACTCATGCGGCGCGGCGGGAGAATGGGCGGCGGGCGATGCGGATGGCGGCATCGGTTTTCCTTTCAGGATCGGGATCGCGCAAGGCGGACGCGGTTTTCGGTCGCGCCGATCCCGTTCAGCACATCAGGCATTTCAACAACCGCGAATACGCGGCGGGTTCATTTCATTGGCTTTTTCCGCTAGAACGGAAACAAAGCAACAGGCATTCGGACAAACCCACCTATGACGCGGGTTTTTCCCATATTCAAGGACAAGCTTCCCATGAGACTGCTGGATCGCATCGGCGAGGACCTGCCATTCCTGACGGAGCTTCGTCATGATCTGCATGCCCATCCGGAACTGGGTTTCGAAGAGGAGAGAACCAGCGCCATCGTCGCCGATCTTCTCGAGCGCGCCGGGCTGAAGGTGCATCGCGGCCTTGGCGGCACCGGCGTGGTCGGCACGCTACAGGTTGGCAACGGCACCCGCAGCATCGGCCTGCGCGCCGACATGGATGCGCTTGCCATGCCTGAGGTGCCCGACCGGCCCTATAAATCGAAGTTTCCCGGCAAGATGCATGCCTGTGGACATGACGGCCACACCGCCATGCTGCTTGGTGCCGCGCGTTACCTCGCAAAGACCCGCGATTTTTCCGGCACCGTGCATTTCATCTTCCAGCCGGCCGAAGAAGGCCGTGGCGGCGCGAAGAAAATGGTAGAGGACGGGCTTTTCACGCTGTTCCCCTGCGATGCGGTCTATGGCCTGCACAATATGCCGGGGCTTGGGCTCGACGAGATGGCCGTGGTGGAAGGCCCACAGCTGGCCTCGTCCGACAGCTGGCGCGTCACCTTCAAGGGCATCGGCACCCATGGCGCCAAGCCGCATCTCGGCCGCGACCCGGTAACGGCGGCGGGCACCTTCCTCGCCTCGCTGCAAACCATCGTCGGCCGCGTGGTCGATCCGCTGCAGCCCGCCGTGGTCAGCGCCTGTTCGGTGCAGGCGGGCGACCCGAAGGCGCTCAACGTCATTCCCGATCTCGTCGAAATCGGCGGCACGGCGCGCGCCTATGCGCCCGAGGTGCGCGACCAGCTGGAAACGGAAATCGACAGGCTGGCAAAGGGCACGGCGGCGATGTTCGGCATCGAGGCGCATTACGAATTCATCCGCCGCATTCCGCCAGTCATCAACGAGGCGGATGCGACAAAACGGGCGCTGCGCGCCGCCAAAACCGTCTTCGGCAATAAGGCCCGCACCGCCTTCCCGCCCTCGACCGCCGGCGACGATTTCGCCTTCTTCGCGGGCGAAGCCCCCGGCTGCTACGTCTGGCTCGGCAATGGCCCGGCGGTGGACGGCGCGCTGCACCACAACACCTCCTACGACTTCAACGATGCGGCCATCGTGCCGGGCGTCGCTTTCTGGGCGACGCTGGTGGAGCAGGAACTGGCGGCGGAGTAAAACCGGGCCGGATGCATCGGCGATGGCCGCTCAGACGCGCCGCGCGCCCGGACTGGCAAGGCTGGCGAAAATTCCGGCAAGCGCGCAGCCGGTGGTGATGGCCATGATGCCGGGCCAGCCGGCATGGATCCAGAACCAGCCACCGATCCAGCCGGTGATGCTCGCTCCGCAATAATAAAACAGCAGATAAAGCGCGGAAGCATGGCTTTTGGCGTCTCCCGCATTGGCACCCACACCACTGCTGGCAGCCGAATGCCCAATGAAAAATCCGACGGTTATCGCCGCAATCCCCGCCACGATGAGGATGATGCTTGAGGCGAAGGTCAGCAGGATACCGGCAAGGATGGTGGAAAAGGCAACCACCAGCATGATCCGCCGGCTGAACCGGTCGACCAGAGCACCGCCATAGGAGGAAGCGACGATACCCAGGGCAAAGGTCAGGAAGATCATGCTGACGGCGGTGCGGCCCAATTCGTAAGGCGGCGCGACGAGGCGAAAGGCGCAATAGTTGAAAACGGTGGTGAACACGCTCGTCAGCATCGCGCCAAGGAAATAGAACCGCCGAAGTTCAGGATTTCCAAGATGTTGCGCCCATATTGTCAGATGATTTTTCAGCGGCATGTGCTGCGGCCGGAAATTCCGCGAGGGCGGAAGAAGCAGCAGGAAGCCGATGGCCGCGAGGATGCAGACCGCCCCCAGCGCATACATTGCGACCTGCCAGGACGTATAGGCGGACACCAGCCCCATGCCGACACGTCCGGCCATGGAGCCGAAGGCCGTGCCGCCGACATAAAGCCCCATCGCCTTGCCGAGACTGGAAGGTTCGATCTCCTCGGCAAGATAAGCCATGGCGACGGCGGGAACGCCGCCGAGCACGAACCCTTCCAGCGCGCGGGCGGCAAGCAGCCATGCCCAACCTTCCGTGCTTGCTGCAATGATATTGGCGATAGCGGCCAGCATCATCGAAACGAACATCAGATTTCGGCGGGTGAAGAGCTGGGCAAAAGCACCGCTGAGAAGAATGGCGAAGGCAAGCGTTCCCGTCGTCAGCGACAGGGCGAGCGACGCGGTTGCGGGGTTTATGCCGAATTCCGCCGGAAATTCCGGCAGCAGCGGCTGCACGCAATAAATCAGCGAAAAGCTGGCGAAGCCGGCCAGAAAGAGCGCCCAACTCGCCCGGCGAAACTGGCGGCTTCCCTGCCGGATCCAGAGCACATCCGGCGGCTCCTCCGTCATGACGATCGGCGGGGTGAAATCCTGTTTTTTGAGCTGGCGCATCGGGTTTGTCCTTTTCGCTCCCAGCTATAGCGCAGCTCTGTCTTTCATTCTAATATATGGAAGGCGTTCATGCCATATATGGATCTAATATCATGGAACTCAGGCACATCCGCTATTTTCTGGCCATCGCCCATGAAGGCAGTTTTACGCGGGCGGCAGAACATCTGGGAATCGCGCAGCCGCCGCTCAGCCAGCAGATAAAGGTTCTGGAACAGGAAATCGGCGTGCGGCTATTCCGGCGTCTCGCGCATGGCGCGGAACTAACGCCGGCGGGTCATGCGTTTCGCATCGCGGTGACCCATATTCCGCATCAGGTGAGCGAAGGTATCCGGCTTGCACGCAGGGCGGCGGCCGGTGAAACCGGTATCCTGAGAATAGGCGTTACCGGCACCGCGGCGCTCAACCCTCTAGTTCCGGCCTGCATCCGCACTTACAGACGCAAATACCCTGACGTAGAACTTCAGGTGATGGAGGCAGCTGCTCTCGCACTGACGCCGGCCCTACTTGAAGATCGGCTGGACGTGGCGCTGCTGCGCCCCTCGCAATCCGACCCTGATACGTTGCTCGAGGAAGTGCTCACTGACGAACCGCTTCTGGTCGCCCTGCCGGCATCCCATCCACTCGCGCGGCGCGGAACCGCCATAGACCTGATAGAACTGCGCGAAGACCCTTTTATTCTGACGCCACGCAGCATCGGTACCAGCCTTCACGATGCATCGATAAAAGCCTGCGAGGAGGCTGGATTCACGCCGCGTCTCGGGCCGGCTGCACCGCAAATCGTCTCGATATTGTCGCTGGTCGCGGCCGAACTCGGGGTTTCCCTCGTTCCGGAATCCGTCGCGCAAGTCAAAATGCACAACATCGTCCTGCTGCCCTCCAGCGGTCCGCCGCCACAGCTTTCCATATCGCTCGCCTATCGGCGCGGAACGACATCGCCCGTGGTGAAGAATTTCGTGATGGCAGCGCGCATTGCCGCGCGTGAAACACAGACGCCTGACGGCCCCAGGGTGGAATAAATCGCAGCCCGCAGATGCGAACCGCCGCTATTCGAGAATGGCAATCACCGGGCTTTCCATCACCTTGCCCGTAAGCACATCGGCAATGCCCACATCCGTCTGGTGCGGGCCGATATTGCAGGCGAGCGTCGCGCCGAAGCAGGCCTTGAAGACGAGATAGGGCGGCTGCCATTCCACCACCTTGCCGACAGCGGCGCGTAATTCCTCGAAAGCCTTTGCCACGTCTTCAAGCGGCGCCTCGGAAACGAGGCCGGAAAGCGGCAGCGGGAGAAGCGCGGTCACCTTGCCCTTGGAGGCGACAGCCATGCCGCCGCCTGCCGTTATCACCGCATTGGCGGCGAGCGCCATGTCCTCGGCATTGCCGCCGAAAACGGTGAGGTTGTGGCTGTCATGCGAAACGGTGGTGGCGAAAGCGCCGTTCCAGTTTCCCCAGCCGGTGAGGAAGCCGGTTCTGCTGACAGGTTCGGCCTTGCCATGGCGATGGGTGACGGAAATCATTGTCGCGCCTTCGGGCGGAACGACGAAACCGTCCTTCACATCGGCCCCCGCTTCGCCCCATTGCGTGAAACGCGGGCGGTCGATGGTGGCGAGGCGCACCTTCGCACCTTCGGAAGCAACCCGGAAATCATTGACTGCGCGCAGCGGCAGCTTCATCGAACCTTGGAGCGCCGTCGCATCACAGGCGGGAGCCTCGGCAAGCATATGTCCGCCTTCCGCAACCGCCCTGCCACCGGCAAGGACGTGGCGAGCGGCAAAACCGCTCAAATCCTGGAAGACAACGATATCGGCGCGGCGGCCGGCGGCGATGAGGCCGAGATCGGTACGGCCGAGCCTTTGGGCAGCATTGAGCGTTGCGGCGCGCAGCGCCCATTCCGGCTTCAGGCCATAACGCACAAGGCGGCGCACCACATCATCCAGCCCGCCGCCCTGCGACAGGTCATCGGGGAAGACGTCGTCGGTGCACAGCGTCACCGTCTGCGGCAGATGGCCCAGCGCATTCAGCGCCTCCACAAATTCCGGCAGCAGATGGTCATGCGAGCCGCGCAGCTCGATGGTCAACCCCGCCCGCAGTTTCGCCATCAGGTCTTCACCCGAGACCAGCTCGTGATCCGAAGAGACGCCCGCCGCCATGAAGGCATTGAGATCGGCACCTTTCAGGCCGCGCGCATGGCCGCAGACCAGCTTTTCCGAAACAAGCCCGGCCTGTACGATGCCGCTCATGCGCGGATCACGCTCGATGACGCCGCGCATATTCATGATTTCCGCAACACCGCCGACCTGCGGCCATGACAGGATATCGGCGAGAATGGCGGCATCGAAATCCGCACCGCCGCGCTCCAGTCCCGGTGCCGAGGGTACGCAGGAGGGCGCGAGCAGAATAGCGCGCAGCGGCAGGTTTTCAATGGATTTCGCCGCCCAGCGCACGCCTTCCACACCGTGCACATTACCGAACTCATGCGGGTCCCAGACGATCGTGGTGACGCCGCGTGCCACCACCGCCGCCGCATAGGCGGCCGGTGTGACCATCGAGCTTTCGATATGCATATGCGTATCGATGAGGCCGGGTGAGATATAGCCCCCCGTCGCATCGATGATCTGCGTAGCATCGCTGCGGCTTGCCGGTTCGTGTACGCTGGCGATCAGCGCGCCGACTATGCCGATATCGGCGGCGCGAAGCTCCCCCGTCACCACATCCACCAATGTTCCGCCGGTGACGAGAACATCAAAACGCGCATCGCCGCGTGCGGCGGCAACGGCGCGGGCGCGGAGTGCATCCTCGGTGAGATCGGCCGGCTCGCGTATCCGTGAATAGGCACTCATCGGGCGGCCTCCCGGCGCAGCGCCTCGAGAATAGCCGCCTTCGCACCTTCGGCATCCACCGTTTCGGCGAAGTGCGCGTTGAAGACTTGCGCTTTCTGAGCCCGCGTCTCGACCACGGTTCGCCCGCGTGTCAGCGTCGCGTGAAGTTCAACGTCGATCCGCGCATGACGCCAGCCGAGAAGGCCGAAAGAAAAGCCGACAGCGGCAACGGGATCGTAAAGCGCCATGGCGGGTCTGCCACGGCTGGTGGCGATGCCGATGAAGCCTTCCAGCAGATCGGCAATCAGCCCGGCGTTTTTGCCACCGGCATTGCGGATCGGCAGCACATCGGCTGGCGAGGCGGTGACCTTGCGGCAGGCGTCCAGATCGACCATGCGCAGCGGCAGGCCATGGGAGAGCACGATGGCCAGCGCTTCCGGATCGGCAAAGGCGTTGAATTCGGCCGAGGCCGTATGGTTGCCGCTCGTCACGCCGCCACCCATCCAGGTGAGGTCGGAAATCCTGCCTGCAAGATCGGGCCGGGCAAGACACAGCGCGGCAATATTGGTGAGCGGCCCAAGCGCGAGAATGCGCTTCTCGCCTTCCCCCTCCAGCCAGCGGCAGAGGGCGGTAAAGGCATCGCTTTTCGGCAAGGCCGGCGCATCCGGCAGGCTTTGGCCGAAGGTCGGGATGCCACTATCGCCGAGGATAGACTGGGCGGTTTCAAGCGCGCCGAGCACGGGCATGGCGCGGCCCTGATGGATCGGCATCGACCAGCCGAAGGCGGCAACCGCACCCGCGGCATTGCCGCAGACCGCTTCCAGCGTTGCATTGCCGAAGACCAGCGAAATGCCGTCGATGGCAAGGCCGGACGATTGCACCACCATGATGGCGGCGATGTCGTCAAAGCCCATATCGGTATCGATCCACACACCCATGGTCAGTTGAACACCTTGAGGCTTGCCGCCTTTTCGACCGGCAGGTCGAAGGCAAGCATATCACCGATAGCGTGAGAGGTCAGCGCGGCATCCGTCTCCGCCTTGATGGGGCCGAGCGGCGTATCAAGCAGATATTCGCGGCTGTTGCCGGCAAAGGATGTGCCGCGCACGGTTCCCTGGAAAGGACCTGAACCAAGGGTTACCATGCGCGGCCGCCAGGCCAGTCCAGATGCTGAAGGGACTGGTCCGGAAAACGGTATTGTGCCGTTTGCGGTTTTCAGCGCGCCGCCTTCCAGCGCGAAGATGTTTTCAAAGCCGACGAAGTCTGCCACGAAGGACGAAACCGGTGCGTTATAAATCTCTTCCGGCGTGCCGATCTGCTCAATCTTGCCGCCCTTCATGACGACAATGCGGTCGGCCAGCGCCAAAGCCTCGATCTGGTCATGGGTGACGAAGATCATCGTCACACCGGTTTCCTTCTGCACGCGCTGCAATTCGGTGCGCATTTCGAGGCGCAGGCGGGCATCGAGGTTGGAGAGCGGCTCATCGAGCAAAAGCACTTTCGGCTCCATGACCATGGAGCGCGCCAATGCCACGCGCTGCTGCTGGCCGCCTGATAGTTCCGCCGGTTTGCGCGAGGCGAAGTTGGACAGGCCCACAGACTTCAGGCCGGAGGCGACCTTGTCGTCCAGCGCCTTGCCGCTCATGCCCTTGAGTTTCAGGCCGAAGGCGACGTTTTCATAGACCGTCAGATGCGGGAAGAGCGCATAGGACTGGAACACCAGCCCGACGGCGCGCTTGTTCGCAGCAACGCGGGTGATGTCGACGCCATCGAGATCGATGCGCCCGCCCGCCACCGGCATCAGCCCGGCAATGGCGCGCATCGTCGTGGTCTTGCCGCAGCCGGAAGGCCCGAGCAAAGCCAGAAGCTCACCCTTGCGGATATCGAGATCGAGATCCCTGACGGCGACATTGCCGCCATAGGCGAGCGAGACTTTTTGGAGCGAAAGGTATTTTGCGTCAGACATAACGGGAGAACCCCAGGAAACGTTCGGCCATGAAGACGATGCCGATGGAAAGGAAGGCAAGCAGCGAGGAGAGTGCCGCGACGGACGGATCGAAGACGATTTCCATGTAGCCCAGCATGTCGATGGGCAACGTGCGCACGCCGGGGCCGGACAGGAAAAGCGATACCGGCACCTGGTTGAAACTCGTCACGAAACCGAGAATGAAGGCGGAAAGAATGCCGCCGCGAATATTCGGCAGCACCACGCGGAAAAATGCGCCAAGCCGCGACGAGCCGAGCAGCACCGCCGCCTCCTCGATATCCGAGCGCAGATTGTTGAGGCTGGCCGAAACCACCCGCACCGCATAGGGCAGGATGAGCGCCGTGTGGGCGAGAAACAGGGCAAGCGTGATGCCGATGCCGAAGGGCACGACGAAGTACCGCAGAAGCGCCAGACCGACGATAATGCCCGGCACGATGATCGGCGCGGAAACGATGGTCCGCACCGTCTCGCTGAACGGCAGCTTGTAGCGCGACATGGCGTAGGCGGCCGGTATGCCGAGGAGAAGCGCCGTGAATGTGCCGCCGATGGCAAGGAACATCGACATCGCAAAGCTTTCGCGGAAACTTTCCACGGTGAAGACCTTGGCGATCCATTTCAGCGAAAAGCCCTGCGGCGGAAAGGCAAGCGTATCGCCGGCCGAAAACGAGGCCGCAACGATGATCAGGAACGGCCCGATCAGGAAACCGACGACAAGAAGGAGCGTGAGGGGAACGAAGAGCTGCCGGGTCATTTCTTGTTCCTTGCGGTGGCGATGCGCTTCAGCAGGATATTGGCGGCAAAGCTCATGACGATCAGGATGAAGGCGATGACGCTGGCGGCGACGAAATTGTTGGAAACCGTCACCTGCTGATAAAGCAGGGTTTCCAGCATCAGCACCTTGGAGCCGCCGAGAATGGCGGGCGTGATATAGGCCGTCAGCGAACCGGTGAAGACCAGCGTGCCGCCGACAACCAGCCCCTCCTTGGTGAGCGGCAGGATAACCTTCCAGAACACCTGCAACCAGTTTGCGCCGAGAACGCGGGCAGCGGCGATCGTATCCTTCGGCATGTTCTCCAGTGCGCTGATGAGCGAGATGATCATCAGCGGCAGGAACAATTGCAGAAGGCCGATGAAAACCGCCGTTTCGGAAAACAGGATGCGGATCGGCGCGTCGCTCAAACCCACCGCCTGCAGCGCCTGATTGACGATACCGGTTCTGCCGAGAATGACGATCCAGGCATAGGTGCGGGCGACCGGCGAGATCATCAGCGGCAGCACGACGAGATTAACGACGTGTCCTTTCGATCCCGGCGACAGGTTGACGATGGCGAAGGCCGCCGCATAACCCACCACGGCCGAGACGACGGTGACAAGTGCGCCAAGCTTCAGGGTGCGCAGGAAAACGGTCTGGTTCAGCGGATCGGAGAAGAAATCGGCATAGGCCGACAATGTCCAGCCATCGGTGGTGTGAAAGCCCTCCGACAGAAGCATGAAGACCGGCACAAGAAAGACCGCCGCCGCGAAAATAGCGGCGGGCAAGGCAAGCGCCAGCGCTTCGGCCCGGTTCTGAAACATGGGTTTATTCCCTGAACGGCCTGCAGGCCGGTTGTTTTTTGGCCAGACGCGCCAGCCTGCGAGATTGCGGGGTGGAAAAGCGGTCAGGGGACGACCGAACCGCTTTTCCCGGAATGGAGCCGCCCTCACGGACGTTTCGATGCCCCATTCCAAACGGTGAAAGGACTTACTGGCCGACCTTGGCGTTCCACTCCGACAGCCACTTGTCGCGGTTATCAAGCGTCACATCGGAAGGAATGAGCTGCAGGCTTTTTGCGGTTTCGTCGCCATAGGTGATGTTGTTCGCCACCGCGTCGGAAACCTTGACTTCCCTGTTGGTCGGGCTGTCCACCAGCTTTTCAGCCAGCGCCTTCTGAACGTCAGTCGAGAGCCAGAAATCCATGAACTGCAGCGCCAGCTCTTCGTTCTTCGTACCCTTCGGCACCACGAGCACGTTCATGCCGCCGGTCTGGCCTTCCTTGGGTGTTGCCCAGGCAAGCGGCAGATCGAGCTTGGTGAAGGGCGCCCAGGAGAAGCGGCCGATCGGGGCGGCCCAGATTTCTTCCTGCTGCATGAGCTGCACCAGCTGCGAGGACTTGACGTAGAAAGTGACGATATCGTCCTTCTTTTCGCCAACGGCCTCGATGGCGCCGGAAAGATCAGGCGTGTCCTTGCCGATGGCCTTGCCCAGCATGTAAAGCGCCGGCGGACCCTGATTGGTGGTGACATTCGGGAAGGCGACGTGGTCGACGATGCCATCCTTCAAAAGATCGGCCCAGCTATCGATCTTGATCTTGTCGGTACGGTAGACGATTGACGTGGCGTAGAAATTAACGCCGACGCTCATGCCGTCGCCATTCGGATCCTTGGCGATATCATAGAGCTTTCCGATATTCGGAACCTTGGCGGCGTCGATCTTCTGGATCAGGTCCTTGCGGGTGGCGGAAAGTGCATCCGCCATGGAAACGATGGCGAGATCGACCACCGGATTGGCCTTGTTGGCCTCCATCTTGGCCAGACGCTCGACGCTGTTGCCGGTCTCGACAACCAGCTTGCAGCCACATTGCTTTTCGAACGGCGTATAGACCAGTTCCTTGAATTCGTCCTGAGCGAAGGCGTAGACCGAAATCGTCAGCGTCTTGTCCTGCGCCTGCGCTCCGCCCATCGTCAGCATCAGGGCGGCGCCCGATGCAAGAATGATCTTTTTCATGGTGTGAGTTCTCCTGCTGTCGTTTTTTTGGCTTCAATCGCGTCATGCTTTGCCTTGCCGGTGGAACCGCGCATGATCAGCGCCATCGGTACTTTCGAGATGTCCGCCGTCACATCGACAGCGACGCCGTTTTCACCCGCACCGTCGATTGCGCGCAGCAGCGCGCCGACGGCCAAATCGGCTATGCGGCCCATATCCATGCGCATGGTCGTCAAGGGCGGGGTGACCACGGCGGAAAAGATGAGATCGTCGAAACCGGTGACGCTCGCCTCTTCCGGCACCTCGATGCCCTCACGCTGCAATTCGGTGAGCGCGCGCAGCGCATGCAGATCGGATACGGCGGCAAAGGCGGTGAAACCTTCGGAAACCCTGTCGGCAAGACCAAGCCGGCAACCCGCGCCGTCCGCCTGTTCAATAGCGTCCACCCAGAGCGTCTGCGTCACGCATGCCTTGCCAAGACCATCGCGAATACCGCCAAGACGGTCGTTCTGCACATTGGAATCCCGGTTTTTGCCCACCAGCACCACCTTGCGATGACCAAGTCCCGCCAGATATTCGCCAACCTGCCGGCCGCCATCCCAATGGTCGGCGGCAACCGTGTTTCCGGGTGTCGAGGGACTGTCGATCACCGCAACAGGGCAATCGACATCGGCAATGCGCGTGCCGCGGCGGGGGACAACCACCATGCCATCCACACCGCGCTCGATCAGCCGGTTGATGGCATCCGTCTGCATGGCGATCTCGCCGCGCGCATCGGCAATCAGCACACCGTAACCGGCAGAGACCGCCGCCTTTTCGATGGCCTGCGCGATCTGCGGGAAAAGCGGATTGGCGATATCGGGCAGAACCAGCCCCAGAACACCTGATCTGCCGGTGCGCAGCGCCCTGCCCGCCGAACTCGGCACATAACCAAGCTCACTTGCGGTCTTGCGGATACGCTCCACCAGTTCAGGCGAAACACGACCCTTGCCCGACAGCGCATTGGACACGGTTGCAACCGACACGCCGAGTGCCGCTGCTATCGCGCTCAGATTGGTGGCAGGCCGTGAAGACGCCATGATGGTCCGGAATGGCTGATTAAACGTTTAATCACGATAATCCAGCTAAACTCTCCTGTCGAGTCCGCAAGACGGCAAAACACGGCGAAAACCTGAGCATAAAGCCTAAATGCCCGAAAAAAGTGCGATTATTTTTATGGGGCTGTCATGTTCGCCGCACGATAGGCCTCCACCTGCCGCACCAGCCAGTCACGAAACAGCACGACCGGAACGTGATTGGCGCGCGAAAGCGGCGCTACCGCATAATAAGAGCTTGGACTTTTGGCCTGATGATCGAAGGCTTTCACCAGTTGCCGAGACTTCAACTCGTTATCTATCAGGAAAAGCGGCATCAGCGCCACGCCGAGGCCGGCGATACAGGCCTGCGCCACGCTGGAAAACTGCTCGAAGCGCATGCCTTGCGGCAAGGCAAGCGACAGGCCGAGGCTTTCGAACCAGTGGCCCCACGCGCCCGGCCGCGAGGCCATGTGCAGCAACGGCAGCGCGGCGATGTCCTCTCCCTTTTCGACGGGATGAGCGCTGAGGAATTGCGGGCTGCACACCGGCGCAACCATTTCATGCATCAGAAAGGTGCTCTCTGCCCCAGGCCAATCGGCCTGGCCGATATGGATCGCCATATCCAGCTGCTCGCGCTCGAAGTCGAACTGGCCGATGCGGGTGGCGAAATTGATGGTAATTTCGGGGTGGTTTGCGACGAAATCCGGGATACGCGGCAGAAGCCAGCGGGTGCCGAAGGTGGGTAGCATGGCAAGGTTCAGCGTATTGCCATGCGTTTTGGTCATGATCTGCAGCGACGCGGACCGTATCTCGCCGAGGGCGGAGGCAATCGATTTCGCATAAGCGCGCCCCTCGGTCGTCAGCGCCACGCCGCGCGCGCCGCGTTCGAACAGGCGCACGCCAAGCTGTTCTTCCAGTGACATAACCTGCCGGCTGATCGCCCCTTGCGTGAGGGCGAGCTCCTCCGCGGCAGCGGAAAAGCTGCCGAGCCGGGCAACGGAATCAAAGGCGGCAAGCGCACTGGTGGACGGCAGGAGTTTGCGGCTGAGAGACGTCATGAGCCATTACTATATGTAATGCAAAAATGAGTAAACATGGCTTGTGCGGGCGGGCTTCGATACGAATAATCCGGCCAGCAAATCCGGAGGCATAAAGTGAGCGAACACGCAGCATTCAATTGGCAGGACCCTTTTCTGCTCGAAGACCAACTGACCGATGACGAGCGGATGATCCGCGACGCCGCCGCCGCCTTCGGCAAGTCGGAACTTTTGCCGCGTGTCTCCGAGGCCTATCTTTCTGAGACCACCGAACCGGAACTGTTCCGCCTGATGGGCCGGACCGGCCTTCTCGGCATTACGCTTCCGGAAGAATATGGCGCGGCCAATGCCAGCTACGTGGCCTATGGTCTCGTCGCCCGCGAGGTCGAGCGGATCGACAGCGGTTACCGCTCGATGATGAGCGTGCAATCCTCGCTCGTGATCCACCCGATCTTCGCTTATGGCTCGGACGAGCAGAAGAAGAAATATCTGCCCGGCCTCGTCTCCGGCGAATTGATCGGCTGTTTCGGCCTGACCGAGCCGGATGCCGGTTCCGATCCCGGCGGCATGAAGACCCGTGCTGAAAAGATCGCCGGCGGTTATCGTCTGCGCGGTTCGAAGATGTGGATTTCCAACGCGCCGATCGCCGATGTCTTCGTCGTCTGGGCGAAATCGGAAGCCCATGACAACCAGATCAGGGGCTTCGTGCTGGAAAAGGGCATGAAGGGCCTCTCCGCCCCCAAGATCGGCGGCAAGCTGTCGCTGCGCGCCTCCATCACCGGCGAGATCGTTCTGGACGGTGTGGAAGTGAGCGAAGACGCGCTGTTGCCCAATGTTTCCGGCCTGAAAGGCCCATTCGGCTGCCTCAACCGCGCCCGCTACGGCATTTCCTGGGGTGTGATGGGTGCTGCCGAAGATTGCTGGTTCCGCGCCCTGCAATATGGTCTCGACCGCAAGCAGTTCGGCAAGCCGCTCGCCGGCATGCAGCTTTACCAGAAGAAGCTCGCCGACATGCAGACCGAAATCGCGCTTGGCCTTCAGGCGTCGCTGCGCGTCGGCCGGCTGATGGACGAGCACAGGATGGCGCCGGAAATGATCTCCATCATCAAGCGCAACAATTGCGGCAAGGCGCTGGATATCGCCCGCCAGGCCCGCGACATGCATGGCGGCAACGGCATCCAGATCGAATATCACGTCATGCGCCACGCGCAGAACCTCGAGACGGTCAACACCTATGAGGGCACGCATGACGTCCACGCGCTGATCCTCGGCCGGGCGCAGACGGACATTCAGGCGTTTTTCTGAGGCTTTATCTGCGTCGTTTCCATTAAAAAAGGCCTTCGAAGATCGCTTCGAAGGCCTTTTGTTTTTCGAGCTCGCTCGTAGGCTCAGAACGTGCCGCGCACGCCGATACCGAACATGCGCGGTTCGGTCATGCTGGCCTCGATGCCGCCGATGCCGCGGTTTTCCTTCATCAGCGTCGGGGCACGCTCATCGAAGACGTTCTTGACGTAGGCGTAGAATTCAAGCTCGTCCTGGAACTTGTAGCTCGCCCGCACATCCGCGATCGTATAGGGATCGATCGCATAAACGGCCTTGTTATCCGTGTCGGAATAATAACCGTCGAGATGGCGCACCTGCCCCGAAACGGTGAACTTGTCCGTCACGTCCCAGCTTGCACCAATGGTGAAGCTGTAACCCGGCGACTTGGCGAATTCCTTGCCGACATAGGCGGCGTTGCTGGAAATCTCGTCGATTTTCGTCTTCAGCAGACCTGCGCTCGCCTTCAGCGTCAGATTGTCGAGAACCCGGTAATCCGCACCGATTTCCAGACCGTAGGCATGAGCCTCTTCGGCATTGACGGTGTAGGATTCGCTGATGCCAGTGGAGACGACGACCGGCACGTTAAACTGGGCATTCTTCATGTCCATGTAGAACAGGTTGCCGTTCACCGTCAGCGTGTCGTCGAGCAGGCTGGCGCGGGTGAAGAGCTCGTAGTTCCAGATGGTTTCCTTGTCGAAGCTCCGCCATTTGCTGGTGGTCAGGTCGAATGCGACGCCGCCAGGGTTATAACCACGGCTGACGAGGCCGCCCACCGTCCAGTCGTCATTGATGGCATAGGCCAGCGACGCCTTGGGCAGGATTTCCGAGAAGGTTTCGTCGTAATTGACGGAGCTTCTGCTGGTGGCGCTCAACGTCCGGTAACCGGCGCGCTGGATCTGGTCCTGCTGGTAGCGTAGGCCGCCCGTCAGGGTCCACTGGTCGGTCAGGCGATAGCTCAGCTCGCTGAAGAGGCCGAGATTGTCCTTGGTATCGTTGAAGCGTGACGTTCCGCGCAGATAAAGCACCTCGTCGGCGTTGGTATGCGCGTAATAAATGCCCGCGACACCGCTCAGCACATCTTCCTGATCGCCGAAGGTGACGCGTGTTTCGTGCGAGGTGTTCCTGAGATCGACATCCGCGTCGCCGTTATTCGCAATGCCAACCCGGCGTTTGGCGGTGGAGGCGGAAAACTGCGTCTGGTTGAACAGTTTCACGCCGTTCTCGAAATCGTAATTGATATCGAGAATGCCGGTATTGGTGTACTGCCTGAAATTCGGCATCGTGGTGGTGATGTGGTTGAGATCCTCGAAGGGACGCGACGCCGCCTCCTGGCTCGGCCGGTTCGAAGCATTATAGGAATAGGTCAGCTTCGTCGAAAGACCGGGTACTTCCGAAGGTTCCCACAGCAGCTTGAAGCGGCCGTTGAATTCCTTGAAGTCCTGATCGGTACCGCTATGGGCAAATGCGGAGTTGATATAATCGATGAAGGTATCACGACCGGAATAGTCGATCGCCATGCGCGCCGCCAGCTCATCCTCGATCAACGGTCCGGAAAAGGCAAATGACGCCCGCTTCTGGTGATAGTTGCCGATTTCGGCCTGATAGGAAGCCTCAGGCGTAAAGGTCGGGTCCTTGGTATTGACGAGGATCGCGCCGGCGATGGCGTTAGCGCCCTGCGAGGTGGTCTGCGGGCCGCGGAAGACCTCGATGCTGTCGACATCCCAGATGGAACTCGCGCCATAGATGAACTCGTTATAACCGAGATAATGGCCGTCGACATTGATCGTGGCGCGCGGCACCGTGCCGGTGAAGAAGGCGATGGAGCCGGTATTCGGTCCCTGCGTATCCTGTCCGCGAATGATGGGAGCGCTGACATTATCGGTGTAGACGATGTTCGGGATATCCTTGATCGCCTCCGATACGGTCGGGTCGCCGGTTTTTTCCGTCCTGATTTCCTCGGCGGTTTTGACCGAAACGGACGATGCCGTGTTCTTCATGTCGCGCGCCACTTTTTCACCGGTCACGACGATCGGTTTCAACACGGTCGTGCCCGCCGCCTCCGCCTGCTGATCCTGACCGAGAACCGGCGTCACAAACATTGTCGCCAGCGTCAGAGCGCTGACCCCGCTCATCAAACGACCGCTAGAGCTAAACCCCATCACACACCCCTAATAAACATGAGTATTAAAGTCATATTAAAGTAACGGATGCGTTATCCGTTTCGCAATAGAGAATGCGTTCTGTATTGCGGACAAAAAGGCTTCCGTAACTGGATGTGCCATATTTACAACAAAGTTTAAGCACCGCCTGTTCGGCAATCACGGTGTTGCGAATGAAAGCCACTGAAAAGGCAGCAGAAATCGATTCCGATTTCCACCCGGATGCGTTAGTCATTCTCGATACACCGGGGGAAGAAGCTTGAACGCCATGGATGACGACGCGGACGAATTGCCCGAAAACGAGGGCGAAAAGCGCTCGGCGCTTATTCAATCCGTGTCGATCGCGGCGCGTTTTCTCAACCTTCTCGCCAGATCGGATACGGCGCTTGCGCTTGGCGAACTGGCTAAACGCGCCGGCACCGGCCGTTCCACCGCCCATCGTTATATGCAGAGCCTGGTGCGGGA
The DNA here is from genome assembly GCF_003031125.1 of Agrobacterium sp. LAD9. NCBI lineage: Bacteria > Pseudomonadati > Pseudomonadota > Alphaproteobacteria > Hyphomicrobiales > Rhizobiaceae > Agrobacterium > Agrobacterium sp. LAD9. The sequence continues at coordinate 40,922 of NZ_PHGS01000018.1, forward strand.
GGGACTGGTGACGCAGGATCCCGTAAGCGGCAGTTACGATCTTGGGCCGGCGGCGCTGGGGATCGGCATCAGTGCGCTCCGGCGAATCAATCCGGTCGAAACAGCCGGTCGCCAGATGAAAGCGCTCGCCGCGCAAATCGGCGCCAGTTGCGGCGTGGCGATCTGGACTGAACGCGGCCCGACCGTGGTGCGATGGGCAAGAAGCGCCAGTTTTTCAATCAGCACCGTGGCGCTCGGCGATGTTCTGCCGCTGGACAACAGCGCCTGCGGGCTGGTCTTCCAGTCTTACCTGCCGCCGGAGAGGATAGCCGCGGTGCGCAAGCTGCAACCGGCCACCTTTCGTGGCTCCCGCCCCGATGCCAGAGTTCTGGAAACCATTCGCGAGGCGGGTGGCGCGGAACTCAATGAACACCTGTTTTCCGCCCTGACGGGCAAGGCGGCTCCGGTTTTCGATGCCCAGGACGAGCTCTGTTGCGTCGTCACCACCGTATCCTTCGTGGCCAACGCCGAGGCCGAACAGCATTTTTCCCGACTGATCGAGGCGGCCAGACAGGCGACGGCCGAATCTGGCGGCGCATAGGCCTATTCGGCCAGATGTTCCGCGAAGGTGCGGCCGGAATAGGCCGTGCGGAACAGCCCGGCATCGGCGAGTTTCGGCAACAGCCGTTCCAGCACCAGCCGCATCGACGCCACCGAACCGCCGGGCACTGCGACAAAACCGTCGATGGCCCCGGCCACCGCCCATTCGCGGATGGTCTCGACGGCATCCTCGACAGTGCCGATGATCTGCCAATGGCCGGAACCCATCACCTCCGGACGCCGCAGCAAATCCGCGACGCTCAGCGTCTCCCGCTCGATCAGCCGGCGCAGGAGGTTGGCGTGGGTACGGCTTCTCGGTGTCTCCGGCGGTGGCGGCAGATCGGACATGGTGACAACCCGCTGCAATGGCCAGTCCGAAAGATCGAGGCCGGTCATATCGCGAATGGAGGCAAAGGCGCGGGTGCGGTTGGCGCGCGCATGGGTCTCCGCGAAGAGTTCCAGCGCCTCCTTGCCGGTGTCCGCGAGATAAAGGCTAAGGCCCGGCATCAGCTTCACGCCGTCGGCGTTGCGGCCGTGGCCCTCGGCACGCCGCCGCAAATCCGCCCTGAGCTCGATGGCCGCCTGCATATCCGGTGTGGAGGCAAAAACAGCATCCGCCACCAACGAGGCGAAATCACGGCCTTCGGGCGAAGCGCCCGCCTGCACCAGCGGAATACGGCTGGCATGGGCCGGCAGGTTGAGCGGGCCTTTCACACTGAAATGCCTGCCCTCATGCGCGACCGGATGCACCAGCGAGGAATCGGCGAACCGCCCGCTTTCCCTGTCGAGTTTAAGAGCTTCGTTTGGAAAACTCGCCCAGAGCTGCTGTACGACCTGCGTGAATTCGGCGGCGCGCTCATAGCGCTCCTGCGGTGAAGGCATCTCTCTCAGGCCGAAATTTTCGTGCCCCTCCAGCGCCGTAACGATGTTCCACCCCGCCCTGCCGTTGCTCAGCCAGTTCAGCGACTGTATCTGGCGGGCGACCACATAGGGCGGCAGAAACGTGGTCGATACGGTGGATAACAGGCCGACATGGCTGGTTTCCCGGGCGATGGCGGAAAGAAGCATGGTTGGGTCCATGCTGGCAAATCCGCCGCCGGTTTCCAGCCCCTCGGTGCGCAGGAAAAGCGTATCCGGCCGGAACACGAAATCCACATGCGCGGCCTCCGCACGCTGCGCCAGATCGACGAAATAATCGCTGGAAAACACCCCGTTTATACCGCTGTCGGCACGCCGCCACGCCTCGCCGCTGAGCCAGGTTGGGGCCAGCGACATGCCGACATGAAGCTTGGTCGCGACTGACATGATGCACCTCGACTGAAATAACCGGTAAGAAATTCACGCCCTGAATCGGCAAATTTCGATTTGTGGAGAGTTTTACTATAGTTTAGTGTCGCTTCAAGACCACACCATCGCCCTTGCCGGAAAGAAACACGTTTTCTGCTAGTTCGATGTTTAAATTCAAATACTTATAACGGCCGTGCGGCGTCTCGACGCATGGCCGCATGAATAACAGGAGTTGTATCCGGTGCTTGACGCCACGGACCTTCACGCCAGTTATGGCCATGTTCCGGTCTTGAAAGGACTGTCCGCCCGTTTCCGGGCCGGCCGTGTCACCGCGCTGGTCGGCCCCAATGGCTGCGGCAAGTCGACGCTGTTGAAGACCATCATGGGTTTCCTGCCTTTGTCATCAGGCAGGATAAGCCTTGGCGAGCGTTTGATCGGCGAGATCGGACGCCGGGACCTTGCCCGCCGCATCGCCTATCTGCCGCAGGAATGCCATTGCCCTGACTATATGACGCTTGGCGAACTGATCGAGCTTGCCGGTTACGCCCGTTACGGTCTTGCAGGCGGCCCGACCGAACGCGACCGGGCGCTTTTTGCCGAGGCGCTGAAGACCGTCGGGCTGGAAGACAAGGCGAAAGCGCAGGTCAACACGCTGTCCGGCGGCCAGCGCCAGCGCGCCTTCATCGCCATGGTGCTGGCGCAGGATACGGACGTCATCCTGATGGACGAGCCAGTCAACCATCTAGACATGAAGTACCAATATGCCGTTCTCGGCCTCGTGCGCGAACTGAGCGACAGGCACGGCAAGACGGTTATTGTCGTGCTGCACGATCTCAACCTCGCCTCCACTTTCGCCGATGATGTCATCATGCTGAAGGCCGGGCGAGTTCTGGCGTCCGGACCGGTGACGACTACGGTCACATCAGCCAATGTCGCCGAGGTCTTCGATCTCGACGCCGATATCTTCTCCCGTCAGGGACGGCTCATCTGCGTGCCCCGGCTGGAGCGGCAGGAACAGGCCATTCCGGCATGACCTCTAAAATAACGCTGATTTTTGCCGCAGCGCTGCTGCTGGCCGCCATCCTCATCTTCAATCTGGTGGTGATGGCTGCCGAGATGCCGCTTGCCGAAATCGCGGCGACGCTCTGGCGTGGCGAGGCCGATACCTATCAGCAGTCGGTGCTTCTCTATCAGCAAATCCCGCGGTCGCTGATTGCGATTTATGTGGGCGCCACCACCGCCGTCAGCGGCTGCGTGCTGCAGGGGCTTGTCCGCAATCCCCTCGCCTCGCCCTCCACGCTGGGGCTGAATGCCGGGGCGACGCTTTTTGTGATCGCCGGCGCGCTGGTGTTCGATTTCTCTCCCGAGGTGCAGGGGCTCGCGGCGCTCGCGGGCGCCGGTTTCGGCTTTGCCGCCTGCTTTTTCGTCGCGCGTCTCGCCGGCCGGTCGAACGATCCGCGCGGCCTGTCACTCATTCTTGCCGGCGCGCTGGTTTCCATGCTGCTGATCGGCGTGACCAATGCCCTGCTTCTCTCCAACCCCACGCGGCGCGCCGAATTCCTGAGCTGGGTGGGCGGCAATATCAACCACGTCTATGCCGAGCGCCTGTTCGATTTCTGGTGGATCGGCGCCATTGCGCTGGTGATATTGTGGGCGGTCGCCCGGCCGCTGACGCTTGTTCTGCTGGGTCCAGAAAAGGCCGCTTCCGCCGGTGTGAATGTCACGCGCATTTCCCGGGTCGCGCTCTTCGCCACCATGCTGGCGTCGGGTTCGGCGGTGGCGATCTGCGGCCCGATCGGTTTTGTCGGCCTCATCGTGCCGCATATGATCCGGCCGCTGGTGGGTGTGAATTTCACGCTCGCTTTGCCCGCGTCCGCCCTTGTCGGCGCGGGCCTCTGCGTGCTGGCCGATCTTGGCGCGCAAACCCTGTTTGCGCCCTATGTGGTCAATACCGGGCTGTTCATGGACCTGCTCGGCGGCCTCGTCTTCATCGTCATCGTCAAGCGCTTCTATCTTTCGCCTTCGGCAAGGGGGCTTTCATGAAACGGTATTTCGCCACCGACGGTAAAGCTGTGCTGCGGCTGCCGAGCGGCCTGCAGATCGGCATCGGCAATCTGAAAGCCGGCCTTGCCTTGATTGCGCTGGCGCTGGCGCTGGCTGCCATTTCCGCCAGCCTCGGCAATACCGAAACCGGCCTTATCGAGCTACTGCGCGGCCTTGCCGGCGGGCATCTCAGCGACGATCAGGCCTATGCGCTGTGGACGGTGCGGCTGCCGCGCATCCTCCTCGGTTTCATGGCCGGCTGGAGTGTGGCGCTGGCAGGCGCGATGCTGCAATCCGTCGCCCGCAATCCACTGGCCGATCCCGGCCTGTTCGGTCTGAGCCAGGGGTCGATGACCACCATCATGCTGCTTCTGGTGCTGGTGCCGGCCGCACCCAAGACGCTGGTGGCGCTTGCGGCTGTCGGTGGTGGCCTTGCCGTCGCCTTCCTCCTGATCGCGCTTGTCGGACGCGAACGCTCGAGCGGCCTTGCCATATTGCTGATGGGGATCGCAATCGAATCGGCGCTTTCCTCCGTTTCATCAGTGCTTCTGCTCTACACGCCCGCCGAAACCTCGCTCTCGCTGGCGGACTGGATGGCCGGTTCGCTGTTTCAGGCAAGCTGGCCAACCATCTTCGTTTTCGCACCCCTCTTCGGCGCAAGCCTTTTGGGTATTTTTCTCATCGGCCGGGCGCTTGCGGTTTTCGATCTGGGCAATGAGATGGCCATGGCGCTGGGTGAAACGGTCAAGCGCTCGCGCCCGCTCGTCATTGTTTTTGCGGTCATCCTCAGCGCCGCTTCCGTTACCGCTGTTGGCCCCCTGACCTTTCTCGGCGTCATCGCCCCACATCTCGCCACCTTCGTTTCGCCAGCCGTCGGCCGCGCCAGACTTTTCCTCTCGGGTCTCACCGGCGGTATTCTAGTGGTGACGGCCGATACGCTGTCGCGCGGGCTGGTGGCCGATACGCCGATGCCAATCGGCCTTGCGCTGACGCTGATCGGCGTGCCGCTTTTCATCCTCACGCTGCGCCTGCAGGCGCTGCGCAGAACCAACACTCACTGAAGACATCGAATAAAGGGAATGCCATGCGAATTGCCATCCTCATCGCCGCCATTCTGGCCGCCGGAACAAGCCTCGCCGCCGAGCGCAGTGTAACCGATGCCGCCGGCCGCAGCGTCTCCGTTCCGGAAAGGCCGCAACGCATCGTCGTCATGCACGAGCCGCTCTTGGGAGTGCCGCTGATGGATCTCGGCGCCAATGTGGTCGGCGCCTATGGCCGCAACAGCGACGGCAAATTCGCAACCGCCGTCGATTTCATCGATACGGTTCTGGGTGAAGGCGACGCAAAACCGAAAGGTTTCGGCGCCGTCGGCCAGATCGACCTTGAAAAGCTGCGGGCGCTGCAACCGGACCTGATCGTTGCCACCGAAATGGACAGCGGCAAGGCCGCGCAGCTTTCCACCGTCGCACCCGTCTATCTGCAAAAGGCAAGCGCCGGCAAAGCCTATGGCTTCAGCGTGGAGGAGGATCTTGCCGCTCTGGTCGGGCGAAGCGACGTCTACGCCGAGCGCCGTAAGACCTATGACACCAGGCTTGCCGCGGTCAAAAAGGCGCTGGGCGAAGAGGCGAAAGGCAAGACCTATCTGGCGATCCTGCTGACCGACCAGATCAATGCGGTGGGCGACATGTCCGGCGCGGTGCAGGCGCTGGAGGACCTGGGATATGTCCGGCTGAAAATCGACGGCGCCGCCTCTTCGGGCGGAATGGGCTCGACCCTGGTGATGCCGCTCAGCGCCGATGCCTTCGGCAAGCTCAATCCCGATCTGCTTGTCGTGATGAACAGCTATACCAGCCCCGTCCGCGGCGAGGCAGGAACGCGCGCCGCACTTGAAAAGATCATTCCCGGCTGGGAGCGTTTCGTAAAACCGGCGCGCGAGAAAAGGATCGTCTTCCTCGATTCCACCAGGGTCACGACGCCTTCCATTCCGAGCGCCTTGCACACGTTGGACGAGGTCGAAAGCTGGGCCGGTCGCCGCTGATCAGTCGGCGGCAATGCAGTTTGAATCCGCAGCGATATAAACTTGAGTTTTTGAAGAAAGTTATATTGCGACAGCGGAAACCGCCTGTTATGGTTCGCGCATATTGACGCAACGACGCCGGATCGCGTGCCGGAAAAATCCCGACGCGCGATTGTCCGGCCCGCCGATCCGGGACTGCGACACCGCCGACCCCATCGGCAATATCCCAGGAAAGACAACAGCATGAGCATGCCAGAAACGATAGGTTCCGCAACACCGGACCGCACTCCCAAACGCCATCGCCACGCCGTCGCGCTGCGCGCGCTCAATGTCGTGCGCGTCGAAAAGCTCAGCCGGTCCATGGTCCGCATCGTCCTGACCGGACCGGAACTGGAGGGCTTTGCGAGCCTCGGTTTTGACGACCACGTCAAGATGTTCTTCCCCCAGCCCGGCGAAACCGAACCGAGCCTGCCGGTGATCGGCCCGAACGGCATTGAATTCCCGGAAGGCGCGCCGCGCCCGCTGGCGCGCGACTACACGCCGCGCAGCTTCGATGCCGAAAAAGGCGAACTCGCCATCGATTTCGCCACCCATCATGACGGCCCCGCCAGCAACTGGGCGAAAGCCGCAAAGGTGGGCGACAAGGCATGGATCGCCGGTCCACGCGGCTCCTTCACCGTTCCCTTCACCTATGACTGGCATCTGCTGATTGCCGACGATACCGGCCTTCCCGCGCTGGCGCGGCGACTGGAGGAAATGCCCGAGGGCACCCGCGTCGTGGCGCTGATCGAGGTCGAGACGGATGCGGATCGGCTGGAACTTACGACGAAGGCGGACGCCTCGATTGTCTGGGTAACGCAAAAGACGGAAAACGGAACCGATCACGATGCATTGGCGGGCGCGCTGCGCAAGCTGGAGCTGCCGAAGGGCGACTTCTTCAGCTGGGTCGCCTGCGAATCGAAGACCGCAAAGGAGGTTCGCGCCCTTCTGGTCGAGGAGTTCGGCGCCAACCCCAAATGGACTCGCGCTTCCGGCTACTGGCGTCGCGGCGCCAGCGGCGTTCACGATCATTTCGATGAATGAACCGGTAATCGCGGCGGGTGCCATGCTGGAAGCGAAAACGATGATGACGGAACTCAAGGCCCTTCTCGCCAGGGTTCTGGATGATGAGGTGCGCGATATCGAACCGGGGGACAACCTGTTCGGCCGCGGGCTTCATTCGCTTGCCCTCATGCGCCTGATGCCGCCGCTTTCACAGCTTGCCGGGACGCGGCTCGATTATGACGATCTGGCCCGGCAGCCCACGCTTGCCGCCTGGCAGGCGCTCATCGAACGGTCGCGCGCGGGACATTGATCCCGCGAGAAAGATCAGCCGCTTTCCCAGGGCGGCCGCCGAATATTTCCAAGGAGAGGACCATGGCAGCAGACAATACACGTGTGCTCGCACGTCGCATCGAAGAAACCTTCGACAAGGGAAACGCAGCCCCGCCGAGCCAATACGAAGAACGGGTCTGGTTCGAGCAGTTTCAGGATCCTGATCAGGTCTTCCGGCAGCTTCTCGCCTATCGCATCGGTGAAGAATGCGATCTGCTGCGCCTGACCTCGGCGCTGAAGACGGTTTGCGAGGTCTGGCCCGAGCTTCGTGCGCGCTTTGCCTTCGGCGAGGACGGCACTCTTGCCAAGAGCATCGAAGCCCCGTCCGCATCCATCGTGCAATTGCTGCATGTTCCCTCGGCAGACGAGGCCCTCACCTTGCTGCACGCCCTCCAGGCAAGACCCTTCGATGCCGAAACCGACCCGCCTTTTCAGGCCGTCGTGCTTTTGAGCGAAGGAGAAATCCTGCTGGCATTTCTGGTCCACGGCTTGCTCGGCGAAGTCCTCTCACCGCAGATCCTGCTGGAAGGTATCACGGCGGCCTATGCCGGTGAGACGCCAAAGCCGCTTTCGCCGCGCGCGGTCGAAAACGGCAGCGTCGACCCACTTCCGCTCAGCTGGCTGCAACGGCCGGCCTCCGGCTCGACCGTCGTGGCGCTGCGGCAAAACGGGATCGACAGGCCGGCGAGCCACAGCCACGGTGTCGATCTTCCCACAACCCTGCTCGGCCTCAACAGTTCCACGGCGGGGAATGCGCTTCTGGCCCGCGCCGGCTCGCGTTTCGCCCTTTTCCTCGCAAAAAACGGTGGTCCAGAGACCGTAACCCTGCGCCTGCAGCCCGGCGTTGCCATGCCGATTTCAGCCGAAGCCGCAGCACGGGTGGCGATCTCCCGCGGCCAATCGCCCGAACAGGCTGAAAAGGCCGTGCTGGCGGGGCTGGAACAGCGAAACGACAATGAAGGTGGAACGGCCACCTTCACGCTGCAGGCGCTTGCGACGCCCGTTCAGGCCATATCGGAGCATGGCCTCCAGTTTGAGCACCTGCCCCTGCCCTCCCTGCAATCCGGTCTCGGCCTGACCCTTGCTGCCGGTCCGACCTCAGCTGGCGATATCCGCCTAGAACTGACGGGTGGCAAGGAGACATCGCCACATGCGACGGCCTTCCTGCTGGAGCGCTTCGTCAGCCATCTTGAAGGCGGCGCGGATTTTTCCGGCATCGTCCCTCAAAACGCCTCGACAGCATCGGAACAGGCAGCCCTTTCGCCCGCCGCTTCCGGTCAGAACGACGACACCGCTGCGACAATCCTTACCGAATTCCGTGAAGCACTTGCTTCACCGGGCATGGGACCGGATGATGATTTCTTCGATTTTGGCGGCCATTCGCTGATCGCCACCCGCATCATCGGGCGTCTTCTCGCCAATCACGGCATCGAGCTGCGCTTCAACGACCTGTTCAGCTACCCGACCGCCGCCTCGCTCGCAAAACAGGCGACCCGGCTTGAAACCGCCGCACCTGCGCAGGCCGAGGCAACGGCGACCGGCTCGCTGACTGCGCCACTTTCGCTGGCGCAGATGTCGCTCTGGAAAGCCTATGCCGCCTTCGGTTTCGGCGAAATCTTCAACATTCCCTTCGCGCTCGATTTCCTCGATCCCGTGGATGAGAATGCCTTCGAATGCGCCTTCCTCGACATTATCGAGCGCCATCCCGGCCTGCGAACCCATTTCTACGTCGAAAATGATACGGTTCTGCAGAAGATCGTGCCGATGCATGATCTGCCCGGGTACAAATGGTTCTGGACCAGCGAGGAAAGCCAAGGTGTGGACCGGCACGCGGAGGCCGGCTGGCGGTTCGATCTTGCGAGTGAACTGCCGATGCGCCTGCGCTTCCTGCGGGATGCACAGACCGGCCGCCAGGTGCTTTCCTTCCTCTTCCATCACATCGTGCTGGACGAATGGTCGGTGAACCTGATGATGGACGAGCTGACCGAGGCCTACCGGGCAAGGGCCGCGGGCAAGGCCCCGGTCTTTGCGACCAGACCGGCACCCTTCCATGAATTTGCAAGAAAACAGGTGGCGTCAGGTGTGAATGCCGGCCATCTTGCCTACTGGACGGACATGCTGCGGGATGCGCCGAAAGGCCTTACCCTCAACGGACAGGATGGCACGCCGCACGAGGCGTCGCAGGATGAAGCCCCGGCAGGCGGCTGGATCGAGTTCAAGCTGGAAAAACATGTCAGCGACGGGCTTTACGCCATTGCCAGGCAGAACAGCGCTTCGCTGTTCAACGTGGTCTATGCCGCAATTGCCGCATCGCTGCGCCATCTCGGCGGGTTGAGCGATCTTGTGGTCGGCACCTCGGCTTCGGGCCGCACGGACAGCGGTTATTTCGATACGATCGGTTATTTCACCACTGTCGTTGCCCATCGCGTGCGTTTCGGCGAGACCATGACCATCGGCGAACTGATTTCTTCGGTGAAGAACACCATCAACGGTTCGCTGGAACACAGCGAAATCCCGATCGATCTCGTCGAGGAAGCGCTGGGCATGACGCCGGGCCGTGATCATCTGTTCGAGGTCTTCATCCAGATCCACGCCAAGAACAAGCTGAACGGCACCCTCGCCGGGCCGGATGGCAAGCCGGTGGAGTTCCGCCAGATCGACCCCGACAAGCACGAATCCATGCTGGGACTGCAATTCGAGGTGATGGAAGAGACGATAGGCGGCGAGCGCTCCATTCGCGTGCTGATGAGCTACCGTTCGGACCGTTACGGCCCTGACGATGTCGAGCGGCTGCGCAACACCACCAGCGGCGTCTTCAGCCGTTTTGCCGAAGCCGGCGCTTCGAGCCGCGTGCTGACGACGCTCGCCTGAACCGGACTTGGGCAAAGAAAACCCGGCTTCGCCTGGCGGAGCCGGGTTATTTTTACCTATAAATGCTGCTGAGAATGTATTGGCGCGCCCCCTGCATCCGCACGCCGTCACCCCGGGCTTGGTCCGGGGTCCAGTGCGATCAAGTCCTTGATCGCGAAAGAGTCCTTTCACGGCGCAGACGCGCCGTGGCTGGATGCCGGATCTAGTCCGGCATGACGGAACACGGATTTTTCGTCATTATCGATAACGCATGTCCAGCCTCACACCCCGAAGCCGGCGTGGCATCCGCCCACAGTCCCCCTCAGACCGCCAGACGGAATACCGTGGACGCCTCCGCCGCCGCAAGCGTCAGCGCCTCCTCGCGCAGCATGGCATCGAGGAACAATGGCAGTTCCTCACGGTAGCGGGCGAAATCGTCCGCTTGTGTCAGCGCTGAATCCGCGTCGATATGCAGGTTCAAATCGCTGCCGTCATCTTCGCCGCGGAAGGTAAGATTGAACCCGTCGCCGGGACCATTGGCAAGAATGTGCCTGATAACGGCGAGCCCCGCAAAGACCGGTGCGCTGAAGGGCAGGACATTGATGAGCGGCGAGAAGAAGAAGCGCCGGCCCCTCGGGATTTCCCGATCGGCGGCGATCTGCTCGATGCGGTAGCGGCCATGCAGGCGCTGCCTGCGCAGATTGGTGGCGTTGCGCCTCAGAAATACACCGAGGCTCTCGCCCGGCTCGATGGTGAGATGGAAGGGGAGGATATTGACCAGCATCGCCGGCATATGCGCGCCGACACTGCCCCAGCGGCTCATGAAAGGCAGCCACAAGGTCAGCACATCGCGATCCGGATGCGGCAGGACACGGTGGAGATAAAGGCCTGAGAGCAGCACCAGAAGATCCGGCCAGCCGATCTCCATTGCACCCGCCACCTGCTGCAATCGCATGCTGAACCCCTGCGGCAAGGCCGCATCGGCATGCAGGCCGCCGCCGCCATAGTCCTCGCAATCCTTGTCCAGCACCGGCAGATCGGCGGGTGCGGCGAGATAGGCCGCCCAGAAATCACGGTCCTTCTCGAAACGCCGGCTTTGCTTATAGGCATCCTCTTCGGCAAGGAAATCACCGAAGGGGTGGAAATCCGGACCCGCTTCGCCCTTGCCGCAATAGTGCCCGTAAAGCTGTCCGCAGCGCTGCTCGACCAGCGTCAGGCCATAACCATCCACGACGATATGATGGGCGCGGATGTACCAGAGATAGCGGTCATCGGCGATGCGATAGAGCAGCTGCGCAGAGAGCCTGTCGGTTCTGAGATCGAGCCTTGCTTCCACATCCGCGTTCATGCGCCGCAGCGCCTCTTCCAGGGGAGCGGGACTGGTGCGCAGGTCGATTAGTTCCACCACCGGGGCATGGCTTGGATCGCAGCATTGCTGCGGTGTCTCGCCATCGTCGCCGATACGAAAACGGATCGACAGGACTTCGGACTCGCGCACGGTGCGTGTAATTGCCTGAAGGAGCGCGCTTTCGTTCACCGCACCGGAAAGATCGATGTAATGGGCGACGGTGGAAACCGGCTCGTCGGGATGGAAGGAAAACTCCTCCCAGAAATCGAGTTGCGGCTGCGTCAGTGGAAGCCAGTCGCCGGCAGGATCGATATGCGCCATCTGTTTTTCCTTGAACAATTTCCGTTATCGGGCGCGAAATCCCGCCCGAAATGATTGGGTTCACGCCGCCCGGGCGGCCAAAAGCGAGGTCACCTGTCTGGCGTTGCGGCACCGCAGAAGCTGCTGCGGCGTCAGTTCCACGCCGAAGGCAGTGCGGATTTCAGCCGAAACGATCTTCAGATGCGAAGGCAAAAGACCGAGCGCCAGCAGGTCGCTGTTCGCATCCACATTCGCCGGTTTTTTACCCAGCACGCCGAGATAGATATCCAGCACCCGGCGGTCGCCCTGATCGGCGACGGGAGCCACCGGGGCGGAGATTTTTGCCGGTTCCACACCACCCGTCGCGCCGGTCAGCAATTCGCGGGCACGACGGCGATCCGGCTTGCCATTGGCCGAAAGCGGCAGATCGTCGACCTTGAGAAACCGGCCGGGCACATGCGATTCCGGCAGATGGCTCCGGGCAAAATTGCGCAGATCGGCGGTGGAGAGTTCGAAGCCGGGCGCAACGACGTAAAGCACGCCGATGGCCGCCTCGCCCGTTTGCTCGACACCGTAATCCACCACCAGAACCCGCTGGATGGAAGGATGGCGGATAAGCTCGTTTTCCACATCCGGCAGCGAAACGCGCACGCCGCGCACCTTGACGTAGCCATTGACGCGGCTTGCAAACATGATCTTGCCGTCCGGCCGGTAACGGCCCCGGTCTCCGGTGCGGAAGGCGCGCACCGGCTTTCCCTCGGGATCGTTGACCGTCACGAAATCCGTCTGGGTAATCGCGCCATCTTCGAGATAGCCGATCGCCACATTCACGCCCGCCGTGTGGATGCGGCCAACGACACCGGCCGGGCAATGGTTGCCCTGATCGTTGAGGACGAAATATCGATTGGCGGGCAGCGGGTGGCCATAGGGCACGGCCGCGATATCTTCCGCAACGATCTCGTGCCAGATGCTCCAGATCGTCGTTTCCGTCGGCCCGCCGAGCGATATCAGCCGCAGATCGGACTTCAGCCTGCGAAGCTCTTCGATAATCACGGGCTTGATGTAATCGCCGCCCTGCGCCACGAGCCGGAGCGAAGAGAGCTGGTCACCACGGCGGCAGGAGAGAAGCATTTCGAGGATGGCCGGCACCGAGCACCAGAGCGTGACGCCATGTTCGGCCAACAGCTCGTTCCAGCGCACCGCATCTTTTTCCTCGCCGGGTTCCGGCAGCACCAGCGTCGCCCCGGCGACAAGCGCGCCGAAAACATCGAAAACGGACATGTCGTGATGCAGCGGCGTGACTGACATGAACACGTCACCCTCCGTCACCGTCCATTCCGCAAGCGTGCTGCCGATGACATTGGCCGTGGCGCGGTTGGAAAGCACGACGCATTTCGGTTTGCCTGTCGTGCCCGACGTGTAGAGATAATAGGCAGGCTCCTCGCTTCCGGAGAGTGCGGCTACGTCAGCCATGGTAACGGGCGCACCAGCTGGTGCGGGCATGGACAGAAGCTCCGCCGGATCGACAGCCTTAAAACCCTGCGGAGCGCTGCGGGCGACGATGACAGCCGGGCGGCAATTGGTCAGCAGGTAGCGCAGGCGATCTTCCGGCGAGCCGGCATCGACCGGCACCCAGACCGCTCCCATAAATGCTGCGGCGAGCGTGATGGCCGTATGTTCGGGACTGCGCGGCAGGCATACGGCCACGACATCGCCCCGGCCGATGCCGCGCGCCTTGAGGCCCGCCATCGCCCCTGCCACCATCTGACCGAGTTCGCCATAAGCGATGCACCGTTTGCCGCTGACAAGTGCCGTGCGTGCTGGGTCCCCCTTGAAAAGGTGGCCGGCAATCCGCTCCAGAAATGGCGGGCAGACGAAGCTGCGCTCGTCACCATTCAGCCTGTAATGGGACAGGTCGACAATATCGCGTCTATTGAAGGAGAAAGCGCCGCTATCCGCGATCCCGGCAATCGCACGCTCGATGGCTGCGAGAATATCCGCCACCATCGCCGCATCGATCGCCTGCTCCGCATAGTCTATATCGAGGACAAGATCGCCCTGCTGATTCTGCGAAAAGCGGAAATCCATCGCCACCTGCGGCGTCTGCGTAAGCCCACCCACCCATCGCATCTCCGATTCGGGTGAGAGCGTCGGCCAGGTAAGGCCGTTGGTAATCACGACGGGCAAAGCAAGTCCGCCCGGATTGGCATTGAGAAGCACGCGATTGAGATCGATACCCGAAAAAGCCAGATGGTTCAGCCCATCAAGCACATCCGTCTGCAGGCCTGCCGCCCGCTCCGCAAAGCTGCCCTTGGCCGCATTCCATTGGACGGCGATGAAGCTCGAGCGGTTGGCAAAGGCTCCTCCCACCTGCGGCGCAACGGGAATGCCAACGACAAGAGCGCCTTCATTGAGCCAGAGTGAGAGCACATCGAGGATCACTGCCGTCAGCGCCGAATTCTTGAACAGCCGCTCTTTCGCGCCGATGCGTGAAAAGGCGGTGAAGCGCTGCTTTTCGACGAGCAGGCTCTGGCGGCTGTAACGCGATGTGGGAATGGTTTCGAGCGGTGCTTTCCACGGCAGTTGCGAGGGCACCTCGGCATCTTTCAGCTTGTCCGCCCAATAGGCAGCGTCCCCGGCGCGGGCCGCCGCGATATCCTCCTTCGGCGTTCCGGTCGTGGCGGCGGTTTCTGGCGGCAAGACGCCATCGAAGAGTTCCGCTGCAAGGCTGGCAATGGCCCGCCCATCAAGAATAAGCGCGTCGAAACGCAGGAAGACGACAACTTTATGCCCCGCCGTCCCGGTATCCGGCATATGGAAGATCGTGACCTGCCATGGCGAGGCTGCGAGATCGAAATGTGCATGGGAAAAATCCCGTCGCGCCGCCTCGACCCTTGCCTCGGCTTCCGGAACAGACAGGGCCGAAAGATCGACACGATCGAGATTGATCTTCGGCTCGTCGGAGACGATCTGCACCAGACGCCGCTCATCGATGCGGGTACGCAGGCTTTCATGTCTCCCGACCATTGCGGCAAGGCGCGACTGCAACAGTTCCGGGTCGATATTGCCGCGATATTCGCGGAACTCCTGCATCGCCACACCGCTGAGCGGCAGATGGGTGCCGCGCCCGAGCAGATAGGCCTGTTGCAGGGGTGAGAGTGGACGTTCCATGGGTTTTCCTTTTGCCTCGGCTGCCGCTTCCGGCTGCCGTGCGACCAATCGCTCCACGCTTGCAGAAGTAAGATCGGGGCTTTCCGCGAGCCGGCGAAGAAGAGCGACGTAGGTTTCGAACAAAGCGCGCAGCCAGCTCTCCGGCAGCGCATCGAGCCGCACGTCCCAGTTGATCAGCAGGCCACCATCCAGAGCCGCCACCTGCGCATCCAGCGCGACGCCCGGCCCCTGCGAGACGGTGTGGACCATCGGGCCGAACAACCGCCCGACCCGTTCCGAAAACAGCTCTCCGCCCGGAAGATCGACCCCGGCGGTAAAGACCACCGGCGAGGTCTGCAAACCACCGCGCAGGCGGGAGAGATCGCGCATGACGCTGACCCCCGGATAGGACTGGTGCGCGAGAAGGCCGTTCATTTCATCGAGCAGCCGGCCGAGCAGCGCTTCGACGCTTTCTTCAGGCCTGATTTCCACGCCGAGCACTAGCACGTTGGAAAATTCGCCGACGATCTCATCGACCCCTTGCACCAACGGCGCGCGCCAGAAACCCGGCACGGAAAGCCGGAATTTTTCCGCCCCCGCCGCCTGCGACAGCGCCACCGCGAAAACGCCGAGCAGAAGGGTCGATGTCGTCACGGAGCAGCGCCGCGCCGTCTGCTCCAGACTGCCGCGCTCAGCCGCTGAAAGCATTGTGGCGAGCCGGTCCGTGCGAACGGCGCGCGAGGGGTCATCGGACAGAAACGGTAGCGGCGGAGCGTCCGGAACATCGGCAAGCCTTTGCCGCCACCATAAACGGTCCTTTTCGCGCCGGCCCCTCAAGTCAGGATCGGACGCAAGACGCTCCGCCCAGTCGAAAAACGACGGGGGCACTGATTCGAACGTCAGGGTTTCGTCTACGCCTGCCGCCGTCTCGTAGAAGCGGGCAAGGTCTTCCATCACGATCCGCACGCTGGCCGGATCGATGGCCAGCATGTCCGTGTCCACATGCAGACGGCAACGCCCTTCCGGCAACAGGCTAAGCGAAATCGCCGCCGGTGCGGCAGCACGAAGATCAGCCCCGCGATGGCTCCACTTCTCGCGTTTCGTCTCAAGACGGCGCGCAAGCGCCTCCGAATCAAGCGCGGTCATGTCCTCCACATCAAGGCGGAGCGGCCGGCCGACAGGATCGACGGACTGACGCCCTTCCGCGTCGATACGGAGGCTCAGCATGGGATGACGCCGGCAGAGACTTTCGACGGCAACAGCCAGTTTTTCCGCATCCACCGCCTGCCCCTCGAATTCGAGGTAAAGATGGGGCGTAACTTTCCCGAGTATTCCATCCGCCTCACGGCCGACCCAATAGGCCACCTGCATCGGGGTTAAATTTAGCATGTGAGTTTGAACCGGTTGACAAAACATGATTAGCATACTCAAGTATAAGCCATCGTCAACCACTCGCACAGGAGGCATCCCATGAAAACGGGAGCACTCAGGACGAATGACGTCGAATCCGACGAAATTACTGAATTTAATAGAGAATTTCTGTTTACTTCCGGCAGCGGGCAATTACGCGCCAGGGGTATTCGCGAAAGGATCGCGATTCCCGCCCGTGGCGGCGAAGACATATCCAGCCCGCTGCAGCAGGCACTGGCCGGCGCCTTCGAGCGTGCGCGCCGGGACGGCGAGCAGAACCCCATCGCCATCGGCGCTATCCCCTTCGATGTCAGTGAACCTTCATGCCTGTATATTCCATACAACCATGAATGGAATTCTAGGGATGCCGCGCCGATCGTCGCCGATTCGGCCATGCCGGCGCTTGTCGGCCAGAACAGCCTGCCGGACGAGACCGGTTTCAAGCGTGCCGTCGAGCATGCCATCGTCAATTTCCGTCATTCCGAAGTCCGCAAGGCGGTGCTTTCGGTCATGCGCGAACTGACCTTCGCCTCCGAGGTGGATGTCGAAAGATTGCTGGCGAGCCTCGCCAAGCAGAACCGCGAAGGTTACCAGTTCCGCATTCCGCTTCCCGATGGCGGCGACCTGATCGGCGTCAGCCCGGAACTCCTGATCCGCAAGCAGGGCGAGAAAATCATCTCGAACCCGCTGGCGGGATCGGCAAAACGCATGGTCGATCCGGCGGCGGACAAGGCCAATGCGGATCGGCTCTCGGCATCCGAAAAGGACCATTACGAGCACAGCCTGGTGATCGAGGATATCCGCTCGCTGCTTTCACCGGTCTGCGCCGAACTCGATGTTCCTGAAAAACCCTCCCTCATCAACACCGCCGCACTCTGGCATCTTTCAACGCGTATCGAAGGCCGACTCGCTGATCCCGAGACCAATGCGCTGCAGCTTGCTTGCCTGCTGCACCCCACACCGGCCGTCTGCGGCTTCCCCACCGAGCGCGCCCATCGCCTCATCCGCTTCGTCGAGCCTTTCGAGCGTGGCCTCTTCACCGGCATGGTCGGCTGGACGGATTCTGAAGGCAATGGCGAATGGGTGGTGACTATCCGTTGCGGCACCGTGCAGCGGGAAACCGTGCGGCTCTTCGCCGGCGCCGGCATCGTGGAGGCCTCGGAGCCCGAATCCGAATGGGCCGAGGTGCAGACCAAGCTCAAGACCATGCTGAACGCCTGCGGTCTTTCTGCCTAATTTTCCCAGGAACGAACCATGACAATCGAATTTGAACGCTGGCCCGAGGATTTCGTTAGCCGATACCGCCAACGCGGCTACTGGATCGACCGGCCGCTGAGCGGCATCCTCACCGAACAGTCGGAGCGCCGGCCGGATGCGACGGCGCTGATCTGCGGCGACCGCCGCTTCAGCTATGCCGATCTCGACCGGCAATCCTCCAATCTTGCCGGCCATCTCTCCGCCGCAGGCGTCGGCAAAGGTGACACCGCACTGGTGCAATTGCCTAACATCGCCGAGTTTTATCTCGTGTTTTTTGCGCTGATGAAAATCGGCGCGGCACCCGTCAACGCGCTTTTCAGCCATCGCCGGCTGGAAATGACCTCCTATGCGGAGCAGATTGCACCGAAGCTGGTGATTGCCTCCCGCAGCCACGAGCTTTTCGCCGGTGACGCATTTGTGGAGGCGCTGAAGGCGGTCTCTCCAGAGCTTGCCGTGACCCTGCTGCTCGGCGAAGCCGATCCGCAGCGCAGCCTTGAGCGGATGCTTGCCAGTCCCGCCGAAAACCCGCCCGCCTACGCCCCTTCGGCGGCGGACGAGGTGGCGTTGTTCCAGCTTTCCGGCGGCAGCACCGGAACCCCGAAACTGATCCCCCGGACGCACAACGACTATGATTACAGCGCCCGGGCCAGCGCGGAGATTTGCGAACTCTCGCCTGAGACCCGTTTCCTTTGCGCCATTCCGGTGGCGCATAATTACCCGATGAGCTCGCCCGGCGCGCTCGGCGTTTTCCACGCCGGCGGCACCGTGGTCATGGCCGCCAATCCGGAGCCGCTTGCCTGCTTCGATCTCATCGAAAAACACGAGATCGACATGGTGCCGCTGGTGCCGCCGGCCGTGGCGCTGTGGCTGCAGGCTGCACCCGCCCATCGCGAACGGCTGAAATCCCTCAAGCTCCTGCAGGTCGGCGGCGCAAGCTTTGCCGAAGCCCTGGCCCGCCAGGTGCCAGAAGTGCTGGGCTGCGACCTGCAGCAGGTATTCGGCATGGCGGAAGGGCTGGTGAACTACACCCGCGCCGGTGATCCCGACCATATCGTTTTCACCACGCAAGGGAGGCCGATCAGCCCGGATGACGAGATCCACATCGTCGACGAGGACGGCAACGATGTGCCCGAGGGCGAAGCCGGCATGCTGGCGACCCGTGGCCCCTATACGTTCCGGGGCTATTACCGCGCGCCCGAACATAGCGCCCGGGTCTTCGACAGGGATGGGTTCTATTATTCCGGCGATGTCGTGCAGCGCACGCCCGAAGGTTATCTCCGTGTCGTTGGCCGGGTGAAGGACCAGATCAATCGCGGTGGCGAAAAGGTCGCTTCGGAGGAGGTCGAAAACCTCATTCTGCGACATCCAGACGTCACCCATGCAGCACTCGTGGCGATGCAAGACGAACTGCTCGGCGAAAAGAGCTGCGTCTTCGTCGTTTCCCGCAATCCCGCGCTCAAGGCGCCGGCCATCCGCCAGCATCTCGCCGGTCTTGGCGTCGCGGATTACAAGTTGCCGGATCGCGTCCGTTTCATCGAGGCCATGCCGCTCACCGCCGTCGGCAAGATCGACAAGAAGCGCCTGCGCGACCTGCTTGTGACACCCGTCGCCATCAGCGCCTGACACGCAGCACAAAACAAAGGGGACGCTCAAAAAAGAGCGTCCCGAAACCAGAGATTAAGCGCCCCCTGGCGCAGCAAACCACCGAGGTCATCATGACGATCCCCAGCATTTCCGACTATCCGATGCCGGTTGCCGCAAGCTTTCCGGCCAACAAGACAAAATGGCAGCCTGACGCGAAACGCGCCGTGCTCCTCATCCACGACATGCAGCGTTATTTCCTGCGGTTCTACGAGGCCGACGGCAAGCTGATGACCACCCTCATCGACAATCTCGCAAAGGTGAAGGCTTGGGCGGTTCAGAACAGCGTACCTGTTATCTACACCGCCCAGCCGCATGACCAGCCGCCGGGCGACCGTGCGCTCCTGAACGACATGTGGGGACCGGGTCTCACCGTCGTCGATCCCGAACTGCAAAAGGTGGTGGATAAGCTCGCCCCGACACCTCAGGACATGGTGCTGACCAAATGGCGTTACAGCGCCTTCCAGCGCTCCGACCTTACTGAGCGCATGAAAGGCTGGGGCCGTGACCAGATCATCGTCGGTGGCGTTTACGCCCATATCGGCTGCATGATGACGGCGGTGGAAGCCTTCATGAAGGATATTCAGCCCTTCATGATCGGTGACGGCGTTGCCGATTTCTCGGAAGCCGAACACCGCATGGCCTTGCAATATGTGGCGACACGCTGCGGCGTGGTGATCGACACCGCAAGCCTTGTCGGCGCGGGAGAAGCCACCGATATCAGCGAATGGCTGAAAGCCCGCGTCCTGCAAATGGTGGAGGATGAAAGCGATATCGACCCCGACGAGAACCTGATCTTCTACGGGCTGGATTCGCTACAGGTGATGAAGCTTGCCGGCGAGCTGAAGGAACGCGGTGTCACCGTCGGTTTTGACGAGCTTGCGCGTGTACCCACACTTTCCGCCTGGTGGGCGCTGATCGAAGAAAAGCGGCTCGCAGCCTGAGCGGACGAAAAAGATGACGCAACAGAGATTTACCGGGCGGCGTGTGCTGGTGACGGGTACGGCCCAGGGCATCGGCCGCCGCATCGCCGAACGTTTCATCGAGGAAGGGGCCGAGGTCATCGGCCTCGACCTTCTGGCAAGAACGACGGAAGCGCCCTTCCGCCAGATCGCACTCGACATCACCGACGCGACGGCGGTGGAGACGGCCTGCAAGGCAATCGAAAGCGAATGGGGCGGGCTCGATATCCTGGTCAATGCCGCCGGCATCTTGCGGCTCGGCGACAGCGAAAGCCTGACGCCTGCGGACTGGAAAGCCTGCATGGACGTCAATGCAGCGGGACCGTTTTATATGCTGCGGCAATGGAGCGGCATCTTCAAACGGCAGCGGCGCGGTGCGATCGTCAATATCGGCTCCAATGCCGCCGTCGTGCCGCGCATCGGCATGATGGCCTATTGCGCCTCCAAGGCGGCGCTGGTCAGCCTCAGCCATTGCGCCGCCCTTGAGCTTGCACCCTATGGCGTGCGCTGCAACGTCGTTTCACCGGGCTCCACCGATACGCCGATGCTTGCCGGCATGTTGAGCGATCCCGCCGGCAAGGAACGGCTGGTCGCCGGCCTGCCCGAGCAGTTCAAGCTCGGCATTCCGCTCGGCAAGATCGCAAGGCCTGATGATATCGCCGATACGGTGCTGTTTCTCGCCTCCGATCAGGCCGGCCATGTGACGATGCAGCAGATCGTGGTTGATGGCGGCGCCACGCTTGCGGCTTAAATTCGCGCCGTTGGATTGAAGGTGAAGAATATGGCCGTCGCAACGGCGTTTCATCGCGAAGCCGTCTCCGGCGATCCACCGGAGGCCATCTGGCCTTGGCCGGACGACAGCGGCGATTGCCATTGCCTCACCCTTCGTTACAGCGCCGAAGAAGGCGGCGGCGAGGTCCCTCCCTTGCCGCCGCAGCTTTTAAACGCCGCGCAGAGACGCAAGGCGGAATTCATCGCCGGCCGCAGATGCGCGGCGGAAGCCACGCGCCGCCTCACCGGCTACGCCGTTTTTCCCGGTATGGGTGAGGATCGCGCCCCGATCTGGCCCGAGAGCGTCATCGGCGCGATTTCCCACAGCCATGAGCGGGCGATTGCGCTCGCCGGCTCTTCCCAGCGATTTCGCGGCATCGGCATCGATATCGAAAGGCTGCTGACCGAAGAGGAGGCCCGCGATATCGCCCCGCAGGCCTTGACCGCGAATGAGCGCCACGACCTCGGCAAGGATATCGATCCCTTCATGACCGGGTTGGTTTTTTCGGCCAAGGAAAGCCTGTTCAAGGCGCTTTATCCGACAGTGAAACGGCTTTTCTTTTTCGAGGCGGCCGAATTATCCGGCTTTGACGCAAACGGCTCCGCATCATTGCGCCTGACGGCCGACCTCAGCGAAGACTGGCGCCGCGGAACGGAGGTTCCCTTCCGCTTCTGCCGCTTCGAAGGCCTGCTGCTCACTCGCATCCTTCTCCCGTATTGAGGGAAAAATGGTAGATTCATAACTGAGAAGATCATATTTTAAACCCGTCTTCCCGTCATCCGAGTGAAACACTCGGAAGGTACGCAGCCTGTTGGAATGATTCCAAACATTGAACGGTGGAGACACGATATGACCGACATCGATACGAGCAAATTGTCTTGGGATGAGTGGGACGAACTGCAGAACCCGCCGCCGGCCGAAACCGATTTCGACCGCGTGGTTGAAACCGCGATTTCCCGCCGCGGCTTTCTCGGCGGCGTGCTGGCCTTCGGTTCGGCCGCGGCCGCCATGGGTACGCTGGGCAACCTGTTGAGCAGCACCTCCGCCGAGGCGCAGGAAGCTGCCGCCGGCCGTTTCCCGTTCAAGCCGGTTGCCGCCGCAACCGACCACACCATCCATGTCCCGGAAGGCTATAACTGGAAGCCGCTGGCGAAATGGGGCCAGCCGCTGTTCTCCAACGTTCCCGATCTCGACCCCGCCAAGGGCGTCAGCGTTGAAAATTCCGACAAGGTCTTCGGCGAAAACACCGACGGTATGGAACTCTTCGTGGTCGGCAGCCATCAGCTGATCGCCGTCAACCACGAATATGTGAACCCGGAAACCAACCTGCCGCACGCTGAAAAAGGCAACCCGAAGACGGCCGACGATGTGAAGATCCTGCAGAACATGCAGGGCGTCACCGTCATGGAAGTCGCGGAAGACAAGGACGGCTGGAAGATCGTTCTCGACAGCCCCTTCAACCGCCGTATCCACCACAACACACCGATGAAGCTTTCCGGCCCGGCCGCAGGCTCCGATCTCGTCAAGACCGCCGCCGACCCTGATGGTATCGACTGTCTCGGGACCTTCAACAATTGCGGCGCCGGCCGCACGCCGTGGGGCACCTACCTCACCTGCGAAGAGAACTTCAACGGCTATTTCGGCACCACCGACGCCGCCTTCAAGCTGCCTGATGACTACAAGCGCTACGGTATCGTGGCCGAGACGCGTTATGCCTATGAGAAGTTTGACGAGCGTTTCAACGTCGCCAAGAACCCCAACGAACCGCGCCGCGCCGGTTATGTGGTCGAGATCGATCCTTCGGACGCCAAGTCCACCCCGATCAAGCGCACCGCGCTTGGCCGCATCAAGCATGAAAACGCCGCCGTGGTGATTGCCCGTGACGGCCGTGTCGTTGTTTACATGGGTGACGACGAGCGTGGCGAATTCCTCTATAAATTCGTCTCCAACGGCATCTACGTGCCGGGCGGCGACACCTCCAAGCTGCTTGACGAAGGCACGCTTTACGTCGCCAAGTTCTCCGATGACGGCGCCGGCGAGTGGCTGGCCCTGACCCCTGAAACCACGGGCATGAAGATCGACGAAATCTGCGTCTTCACCCGACAGGCCGCTTCCAAGGTCGGTGCAACGACGATGGACCGCCCGGAATGGGTCGCCATCAACCCGGTCGCCATCGAAGCCTATTGCGCGCTGACCAACAACAGCCGCCGCGGCGAAATGAAGGACGGCAAGCTGCGCGCCAATGCCGGCGGCGACGCCATGGCGACCAATGCCGCCAACCCGCGCGAGAAGAACGAATACGGCCAGATCGTGCGCTGGTATCCGGAAAATGACGACCATGCGGACGGCAAGTTCAAGTGGGACCTGTTCTGCATGGCCGGCAACCCCACCGTCCACAAGGACGCCTATGCGGGTTCTTCGAACATCAACGAAGGCAACATGTTCAACTCGCCTGACGGCATGATGTTCGATAGCACTGGTCTGCTCTGGATCCAGACCGACGGCGAGGATAGCAATGAAGGCAACTTCGCCGGCCAGGGCAACAACCAGATGCTGGCGGGCGACCCGGCCACCGGCCGCATCGAGCGCTTCCTGACTGCCCCGAAGGGTTCCGAAGTCACCGGCCAGACCTGGTCCGGCGACAAGCGCACCCACTTCGTCGGCATCCAGCACCCCGACGCCCCCTTCCCGGATGGCGAAGGCAAGCTGCCACGCTCGGCCCTCATCGCCATCAAGCGCGACGACAATGTGAAGATCGGCTGACGCATCGGCATGAATGGACCCGGATCGCGATGGAAATCACGACCCGGGTCACGATAAAAACGCCGCGTGCCCGAAAGGACACGCGGCGTTTTGCCAGGTTACGAAAAGCATGGCTTTGCGAAATGGCACGTCGTCACCGGGTAGCCCCCATCCATTGATCACACAAGGTTGCTCGATCAAGGCCGGTATGGCCGTGCCACGGATCGCAAGAGACTGTTTTATGACGCAGATGCCCGTCAGCGGATGCGGGCATAGCGGCTGGGCGGCTCGGCGGCTCGGCGGCTCGGCGGCTCGGCGGCTCGGCGGCTCGGCGGAAGAAAATTCCACGCGCTTTATAAGCAATGCAACGCCGTGTGCCCTTGGAGGCGCACGGCGTTGCTGAGTTGATCGCGCTATGTCGTCCAGCGACAACGCCAGGCCCTTCGCCCTCAGGCCTCTCGGAAGGTACGGTTCGCCTGATCGAGAAGGGGTTTGAGGAAATAGGACAAGACGCTTCGTTCGCCTGTTGTGATGAAGGCTTCCACCGGCATTCCGGGCATCAGGCTGAATTCACCCAGCCGCTTTATCTGCTCCTGCGAGGTGGCGACGCGGACGATATAATAGCTGGCGCCCGTTCGCTGATCCACCGTCACGTCAGCCGAAATGCGCTCCACCGTTCCGGTGATTTCCGGCGTCGTTTTCTGATTGAAGGCGGAAAAGCGCAGATTCGTGGCCTGGCCGTAAAAGATCTGATCGATATCCTGCGGCGCAACCTTGGCTTCCACCACAAGCTTGTCGACTTCAGGCACGATCATCATGATCTGTTCGCCCGGCGCGACGACACCACCGACGGTGTGCACTGAAAGTTGATGCACCACCCCGTCCTGCGGCGCGACAATATCGACACGTTTCAGCTGGTCCTCGGCCGCCACCCGGCGCTCGACATATTCGCCGATGCGGGCATCCATTTCGCGCAGATCGGACCCCACCTCTTCCGACCATTGCTCGTCGATCTGGAGGATTTGCAGCGCGGTTTCGCTGATCTTCGCCTCAACCCCGGCAATGCCGGCCATCAGCCGGCCGCTATCGCCATCGATATCCGTGGCCTGGCGTTCCAGCGTGCTGAGCCGGCTTTTTTCCATCAGGCCCCTTTCATGCAGCGAGCGAAAGCGGCTGAGCTCCTCGTCGACCATGCCCTGCTCGCGGAAATTCGCTGCGCGCTCGGCCTCCATGCCGCTTATCTCATCGCGAAGCTGCCGCACGCGCTGTTCGAGCTGGCGTTTTTTGCTTTCCCGAACGGCCTTGCGGTTTTCATAAAGACGCTGTTCGGCATTCATCATCGCCAGAACCTCTGCATCATCTGCGCGGCCTGACAGCGCTTGCGGGAAAACCACGCGGCCGGCCCGATCACGCTCGCTCTCCAGCCGCGCCTTGCGGGCAGTGAATTGATCGAGGCTTTTGACGATGATGGCGAGATTGGCTCGCGTCATCGTCGCATCGATGCGCACGACCACGTCGCCCGCTTTCACACGGTCTCCGTCCCGCACCATCAGTTCGCTGACGACGCCGCCCACCGGATGCTGGACTTTTTTCAGGCTGGTTTCGACCACCAGAGAACCTTGCGCGATTACCGCACCGACGATCTCGGTGCCGACGGCCCAGCCGCCGAAGACGCCGGTCAGAGTTAGGAAGCCCAAGCCGCCCACAAAAAGGTGGTTGCGGATCGAGCGTCGCAGTGTCTGCCATTCATCCATTTTCATACCTTTCCTGCTTCCGCGGCCTGCACGACCTTGAGGGCGCCGGCCGCGCCACCGACCGGGCGCAGCACCTTGGCGAGCACTTCCTCCTTGGGGCCGAAAGCCTGCTGGCGTCCGTCAGCGATCATCAGCACCTTGTCCACGGCCAGAAGCGCACTTGGGCGGTGGGCGATGATGACGGCCACGCCACCACGCTCGCGAATGCCGAGAATGGCTGCCGTCAACGCATCCTCACCTTCGGAATCGAGATTGGAATTCGGCTCATCGAGCACGACAAGAAAGGGGTCTCCATAAAGCGCCCGCGCAAGGGCGATCCGCTGTTTCTGCCCCGCCGATAATTGCCGGCCGGTTTCGCCGACTTCGGTGGAATAACCATCCGGCAGGCTGACGACGAGATCGTGAATGCGCGCTGCGCGCGCTGCTGCGATGATCTTCTCCGAACTCGCCTGGCGATCAAAGGAAGCGATGTTTTCGGCGATGGTTCCATCCAGCAGCTCGATCATCTGAGGCATGTAGCCGATGTGGCGCGCCAATGCTTCCGCCGGCCATTGGTCCAGCGTCGCACCGTCCAGCCGGATGGAGCCCTTGAGCGGCCGCCAGAGACCGACAAGCAGGCGCGCAAGAGAACTCTTGCCCGATCCGCTCGCGCCGATCACGCCAAGACCGCTGCCGGCCTGGAGTGTGAAGGCGATGTCCTGCAAGACCGGCTCTGTCGTTTCCGGCGGAAGGGCGCTGACACGCTCGACGGACAGAAGGGCTTGTGGCGCAGGCAGATCGAGGCGCATGGCGGCATCCGGCAGCAGTGCCAGCGTTCTTTCAAGGCGATGACGGCTTTGCCGGGCGGCGATAAAGCCCTTCCAGTTGGCAATGGCAAGATCAACCGGCGCAAGCGCCCGCGCCGACAGGATGGAACCGGCGATGATGATGCCGGGTGTCGCCTGTTCATTGATGACCAGCCAGGCCCCGACGGCCAGAATGCCTGATTGCAGCAGCATGCGCAGCACCTTGCTCGCCACGCCGAAACCGGAGGCGATATCGCTTGCGGAGCGCTGCTCGCGGACATAGGCGCGATTATCCATCTGCCAGCGATCCCTGAGCGGCGTGGCCATGCCCATGACCGAAATGATATCGGCGTTGCGGCGGGTAGTTTCGATCAGCCGGTTGCGTCTGGACGCATGTTGCGCGGCTTCTTCCACCGGTCGCCTGGAGACCAGCTCCGTCATCAGCGTAAACACCGTGAGGATGGCCGCGCCGGCAAGCGCTGTCACGCCGAGCCAGAAATGAAAGGCGAAGCAGATGGCAATGTAAAAAGGCAGCCATGGCAGATCGAACAGCGCGGTCGGTCCGCTTCCGGAAAGGAAGGAGCGGATCGTATCGAGATCGCGAAGCGGCTGCGCCTGACGGCCGCTGACGGGCAGGCGCAATTGCAGGCCGATGACGGCATCATACACCCTGGAAGACAGCACCTGATCGAGACGATCGGAGATGCGCACCAGCAGACGGCCGCGTATGGCATCGAACAGCCCCTGAAACGCATATAGAACTGCGGCTATGGCGAAGAGGGCCAGCAGCGTCGGCAGGCTGCGGCTCGGCAGCACCCGGTCATAGACCTCCATCATGAACAGCGAGCCGGTGAGATAAAGAATATTGACCAGGGCGCTCATCAGGGCAATGCCGACAAAGGCAGTGACGCAGCCCGAGAAGACACCCTTGATTGGCCGGTTATTGTTGTTGGCAGAATGATGACGCATTTTTACGATCCGTTGAGATCGCGGCGGTAGCAACCGGCAATAACACGCCGATGACAACGGGCCGCGAACGAAAAAAGGCGCATCCCGGAGGATGCGCCTTCATGGTTCAGGCGAAGCGGAAGTCGTCGATGACGAACTGCTCGGTCTTCACACCGTCGAAGGTGATGGTCGATCCGTCCTTGAAGGCGATCTCGGCACCGTTGGCACCGTCGGTGAAGGCACCGGAGGCGATCAGCGCCTGATAGTCGGCAAAGACCTCCTTCGAGAGCTGGACGATATCCTTGCCATCAGCCCCGGCCTGGAAGTCCGTCACCACATCCCGGCCGCTGCCGGACGCGAAGACGAAGGTATCCGCACCGCTGCCGCCGGTCAGCACATCGTTGCCCGCGCCCCCAATCAGCGTGTCGTCACCGGAACCGCCGTTCAGCTGGTCGTTGCCAGCACCGCCGTGAAGAACATCATTGCCGGCGCCGCCCATCAGCACGTCGTTACCGGTGCCGCCCTCGACGATGTCATTGCCGTCACCCGCGACCATACGGTCGTTGCCAGCACCCGCATCCACCATATCGTTGCCGGCACCGGCGAGAAGCGTGTCGTTGCCGTCACCGCCTTCGAGCATGTCCTTGCCGTCGCCGGCCACCAATACGTCGTTACCGTCCGTACCGCTGACAACCGTATATTCGGTGTAGCCGTCCACCGTCACGGTCGTGGTGCCAAGGGCTTCACCGCCATTGGCGTCGCGAACCGTATAGGTGAGCGTCACGACCGCCTGCTGGTCATCCTCCAGAGCCGCAAAGGCCGAAGAAGGATCGACAACCAGCTTGCCATCCACCACCGAGAAGGCCGCGGCAGCCTGTTCGTTGGTCAAGGCGAGGCCGGCCACGGCTGCCACCGCGACGCTGACGAGCGTCAGGCGATCGCCTTCCACATCGGTGTCATTGGCAACCAGATCGAAACCGGCGTTATCCTTTTCCGACACGGTGATCCTGTCCTCGACAGCCACGGGCGCATCGTTGACGGGATCGATCGTTACGGTAACGACGCTCTGGACGATGCCGCCCTTGCCATCGGAAACGACGACCGTGAAGCTGTCGGTTCCGTTCACATCCGCGTTCGGCGCATAGACCCATTCGCCGGTCGCCGCATCGATCTTGACATTGCCTTTCGCCGCACCGGCATCGGCCTTGATGACGTAGGACAGTGTGTCGCCATCGATATCAGAGGCGACGACCTTGCCCTTCAGGACAACATCCTCATCGGTCTTTACGGCAATGGAAGCGGCAACCGGTGCGTCATTGACCGGCTTGACGGTGAAGCTTGCCGTCGCCTCGCTGGAGCCGCCGCGGCTATCGGCGACCTTGTAGGTGAAGGATGCCGCACCGTTGAAATCGGCTGCCGTGGTAAAGCGGATACCGTTTTCCTCCAGAACCGCCGTTCCACCGACTGCCAGAGAGACCCCGGTCACCGTCAGCTGGTCGAGATCAGCGTCCTTGTCATTCGCCAGCAGCGTGGTGAAGGAGATAAGGAAGGATGCCGCATCTTCATCGACTGCGGCCAGCGTATCGGCGGTAGCGACCGGGCCACGGTTGACGAGAGCTTTGACGATAGCATCCCGGTTGAGAAGTGTGCCATCTGCAAAGGTCACCAGTTCCACGCCGCCACCAGCAAGCTGGTTGCGCAGCGAGATTTTTTCACCGTTGGTGAATTCGATTTCGACGGCCTCGCCGAACTTGTGCAGGACGGCCTCGTTTCTGGCGATATCATGCAGAACGAGAATGTCCTTGTCGCCCGCGGCACCCGCAGTCTCAATGATGTCGTCGGAGCCGTCGCCGCGTCCGTAGACATAGGTGTCGGAGCCGTCGCCACCGAGCAGCAGATCGTTGCCGGTGCCGCCTTCGATGACGTCGTCACCGAGACCGCCGGAGACGACATCGTTGCCTTCATCGCCAAACAATACGTCGTCACCGTTGCCGCCGGACAGCGCATCGCGCCCTGCCCCGCCCATCAGCACGTCGTTGCCATCGTCACCACGCAGACGATCGTTGCCGCCATTTCCGATCAACCGGTCATTGCCGCCATAACCGAAGATCGTCTCATCGCCATCGGTGCCGACGAGTGTGTCGCGCGCTTCCGTGCCGTTGAGGGTCGTGCCTGCATCGAGACCCGATTTGAGATCGACCACCGTCAGATTGTCGAAAGTCAGACCCGCATTGCCCCAGGAGTAGAGACCGAAAGTACCGGCGTCGAGTTCCCGGTCGCCGATCGGATAGGCAAACAGCGCTTCATCGTTGACGAAGGCGGTGATCTTGTCGCCGACGACCTCGACGCGGAGCTTCGTTTCCTGGCCCGGCTCATATTTGCCCGGCACCTGAGCAAGGATTTCCTCGATGCCATTTCTCATTCGGACGAGGTTGAAGATGCTGCCGGCGCCATTGCCCGGGCTACGATCCAGAGTACCATCGGCGTCGAGTTCAAGCTTGTAGTAGTTCTTGCTGTCCTTGTAGCGGAACAGGAAACCAAGACCGTCCTTGTCCGGTGTCTGGAAAGTCGTCTCGATGGCATAGTCCGTCCATGCGAGCGCTGCTGGGTCGTTGAACAGCGCATAAGTGCCAAGGCGCAGCACGTTGACGCCGTCACCCATCGGGCTCCAGCCGCGCTTCCAGTAGTCGGAGCTGGTTGCGCCGGTCCAGGTCAGTTCACGGCTCGCAAGTTCGGTCGTCTGAAGCAGCTTGCCGTTGGAAATCAACCATTCGGACGCTTTTCCATCCGCTCCGATACCGCCGGATTCACCCTCGTCGACGATCTTGAAGCGCGCCATCGCTTCGGCGGAGGAGAAATCCTCTGCGACGAGGATTTTCGTCTTGTCCACGACCGTGACGTCGACGCGGTCCGTCGAAACGGAACCGTTGGCGGAGGTTACCTTCAGGATCAACCTGTTGATGCCCGCATCAAGGGCGACGTCGACCTTTTTGCCGGTGGCGACGACATTGCCGTCAAGGTCTGTCCAGACGAAGCCTGTCAGTTGCTCAGGTCCAAACGAAGACGATGCATCGAGCGTGACGGATGCCTTGCCGTCGCCATCCAGGTCATAGACCCGCTGGTCGATGCCGGCCTTCGCTGTCGTGACGGCCCGGGTGACAACGATGTCATCGAAAACCGAGGCGCGCTGGCCGCTGGAATAGACACCCACCGTGCCGCCTAAGAGCGGTGACGTTGCATCAACAACGGGACCGCCAAAGACGTTCTTGTCACCCAGGAAGACGTTGATGACGCCGCCGACGACCGAGACAGTCAGCGGAAGCTCCATATTGTACTGGACGCCCTCATTGACGGAGGCAAGGACAACGGCGTTGCCTTCCGAAACCTTGACCAGCTGACGACGGTTCGCTTCACCATCCATGGTAAAGCGGTAATAGTTGTTTGCATCCTTGTAGTAGAAGTAGACGCCAATCGCATCATTATCGAGCTGCGTCAGCGTCGCTTCGAAGACATAGTTGCTCCAGCCAGCTGATTGAGCGCCGATGTAAACGAGCTTGTTGGCGGTCGCATCGCTCTGGTCGAAAAGCGCCGCCTCCGGGGCGTCGAGGCCTTCAGTTGTGGTCGAGCGGGAAAATACCGTTCCCTTGAGCAGGAAATTGCCGGTACTGCCGTCAGTTGCGCCAAAATCGGTGGCCCAGCCGTCAGCCTTGCCGTCATTGAAGTTTTCAATGAGCAGGGTGCGGTCACCGCGAACAAGAACGTCAACCGTATCGATGGTCTTGACACCGTTAGCATCGGTTGCAGTCAGCGTCAGCTTGTGCTTGCCAAGCGAAAGATCGGCGGCGGCTTCCTTGCCCTCAGCAACCACATCGCCATTCTTGTCCGTCCAGACGAACTTCTGGATGTCTCCCGACAACAGCGACCTGGCCGCGGAGAGTTTGACACTCGCCTTCGACGCACCGGTTGCTGCATCGGCCACGATATCGTCGCCGGCATCGGCCAAGGCACGCGCCTTGCCTTCGCCGACATAGACATTCTCGAACACTTCCTGATGACCGCGATAATAACCGGTCAGGCCATCACGATCGAGCGTCGGCTTGGTGCGGTAACCATCGAGATAATCGTCGAAGGCGGTGAAGTAAGTTTCCGTGGTGATGCGGTTGTTGTCAGGGTCGATGGTGATCAGGCGTATCGCGCCGTTGCCGCCATTGTCGCCTTTGTCCTGATTGCCGTTGCCGGTAATTTCGCGCGACACACCGTTCTGGTAGTTGACCAGAAACTGGAAGACCGGCTCGCCATACTGGTTGTAGGTGATATCCGTTTCCGCGCCGTCGCCGAAGATGTGGCCGGAGAAGGTCATGACGATGTTCGGATAACGCGAAAGCAAGGCACGGGCGACATATTCGCCGTCGTTTGCACCGCGCTGGTCGGTGCGCATGCCGTAGTCGTAACCGGCGCCCTCATCATAGAGCGGCAGGGCAAGATTGTCCTGGCGCGTCGCATAGCTCGTCAGCGAATGTGTCGCGAGCATGACGCGGTGGTCGGGGAACTTCTCGATCACGTCACCCGCCCAGCGGATCACGTCGTCGCGCGGGCCGAATTCGAGCGAGATGGACAGCCACTTGGTGCCGTCAGGCGCAGTGAAGGTGCTATAGGTATTACGCGCCGCAGCCTGTTCCTGGTCGTAAGCGCCACCGAAGACGCCGGCATTGGTGATGGCCTGCTTGGCAGCAGAAAAGCGCCGATCCAGTTCGTTGGAGGAATGGTCGGCTGCACTTCCGCCACTCGCCTGATCGTGGTTTCCGGGAAGCAATGCGTAGGGGATCTTGCCATCAAGCTTGCGCAACGCCGCCTCGGCAATGTCCCATTCGCCGCTCTGGTTGTTCTGGGTGATGTCGCCGACATGGCTCATGAAGATGATGTTATGGCTCTGGCGGTTGTCGATCAGCCATTGCGTCATCTCGCCGAACATATGTTTGACACCATCATTGGACGTATAATCCTGGGTGTCGGGAAAGACGGCGATGGTGTAGGCGTTCGGGCCGGCAACGCGCACGCGGAAGTCGTCCGTCGCACTCCTGCCGGCGCCATCAGTGGCCGTCACGCGGATATCGGAGTGACCGAGAGCCGAGAAATCGAGCGTCAGCTTGTTTCCATCCGTCACGACCGCGGTAACGATCTCGTTCTTGCTGTTCAGTACGGTAAAGGTGAGATTTTCACCGGAAAAATGCTGGGAAAGGTCGATCGTCACATTCGTCGCATCAGGCGTCACCATCATGTCCTTGATGGCGGATGTCCTGGTCGCAGCGGCCGGATCGACGACGATTTCCTGACCGACAGCCAAAATTCCGGCTTCGGTTGCTGTCGTGGTTGTAAGGCTCACCCCCCGGCCGCTGAGGGTACCCTCTCCTAAAGCCGGTGCAGTGGAACCTTCGGCGAATTGGAATTCGACCGCGCCGGCAGCCAGAGCCGCCTCCTTCATCGACGCTGGCAGGATGCCGGTATCCTTGGGACCACCGAGCGAAAACATCTCATCTTTTGTCAGTACGCTTTTGATGAAGAGGAGATTGCTGAGGTAGCCGGCCGAGGTCTGTCCGCTATCGTCAGCGAAGATCTGGAAGCCCTTGGAAAGGTCAATTGCGAAACGACCGGCATAGTATGCTGATATGTCCTGGTTGGAGACGAATTCGCCGTTAATATATTTCTTCATCGAAACGCTACCGTTGGCGGCCTTCTCGATTGTCAGACCGATACGGTTCCAGGCATCCAGTTTGGCTGTGCCGCGGTAATCGCCACCCCAGCCGAGGCCGTAGCGTTCGTTGCCGACAGTCTTGCCAAAAATATCGTTGTCGCTGGCGTTATTGGTGTCGGTCTGCAGGAAGGGTATCCACTTGGCGCCGTTCGCCGCAAAACCGCCCGTCGGGAAATAGACGTCGTAGACGAGGCTGTAGGAGGTTGCCATGCCGCTGCCGTTCGGCGAAACGAGAATGCCCTGCTGTTGCGACAGGCGCGGAATGGTCAGCAGCCAGTCGGAAGAAGTTTCGATGGGATTGGCGATCGAATTTTGAGAAGTCGTCATCTTCTTTGACCCTTTACGTGAAACGGATTGGCCCGTGGCCATGCCGGCACGATTAAAGACGGGGACTAACGCCCCGATGACGATTTCTTAACAAACCGTAAACCTGCCATAGCGATTTCCGATACCTGCCATCGGTTTCGCAACGCGGTAAACGAACTCCTCGCAAAGACGTCATTGCGCTGTCAGCTTTATCGCCGATAGTCGCATTGCACCGGCGGCAGAACAGGACCCCATGTCGATCACACAGCTGAAGGCCTTCCACATCGTTGCGCAATCGGGCGGTTTTTCCCAGGCCGCGCGGGATATGGCGATCAGCCAATCCACCCTTTCGGCCCATGTGCGGGACCTGGAAGCCGTCAGCGGCGTGAACCTTCTGGAACGAAAACCAAGAGGGGTTTGCCTCAGCCAACAGGGCGAGCGTTTGTTCGAAATCACGGGCCGCCTGTTTCAGGCTGAGAACGAGGCCACGGCCTTCCTGCGGGGTGAAGCGAGTGCCGCAGGTGGGCATTTACGGGTCGCTGCAGACGGCCCCATCCTGCCGCTGCCCATCCTTTCGCGGCTGAAGGCCGAGCGGCCACAATTGACCTTCTCCCTTTCGGTCGACAATTCCGCGCGGGTGGTGGAACAGATCATCGACTATCGCGCCGATGTCGCCATCACCGCACGCGCGCCGGATGATCCACGTCTTTACGGCATCAAGTTTCTCAGCATGCGGCTTGGTCTCTGCGTGCCGGTCGCGCATCCGCTGGCGCAGCGGCAGGGTGTATCCGTGACAGAGCTTGAGGGTTTATCCTTCGTCATGCGCGAGCGGGGATCGCGCACCCGTGAAATCTTCGAAAAGAACCTCTCCGCTCACGGCATCACCATTCAGCAGGTGGTGGAAATCTCCTCACGCGAAGGCGTGCGCGAAGCCATCGCCAACGGGGTGGGATGCGGCGTGGTGGCCGATCTGGAATTCGGTCATGACGCACGCCTCTCCTTCGTGCCGCTCTTCGATGCCAGCGAACTCATCGACGAATACGCGATCTGCCTTGCCGAAAGGCGACATCTGCCCTTGCTGCGAAGCTTCATCGAGGCAGCCGGCCGGGCCTGATTGCGGCCCGATCACGGCTTCCTCAACCGGCCACCCCAATATTCAGAAAACGTTCCGATGCACATCCGTCATCGCGCGCCTCAGGTCGTCCACAGCAGAGGCCGTCGGGCCCGGTTGGTCGTCTAGTGCCGGCGGCATTTTCCAGCCGGGGTCGATGCCTTCCATATTCGGCAATTCATGGGCGATGCCCTTGTGGCAATCGATGCAGGTGGCCTTGCCCGTCAGCAGATATTTGGAATGGATATCGGCGGCGCGCTGCGTCTGTTTGGTAAAATCCATGGCGGCGGAGGAATGGCAGTTGCGGCATTCCAGGCTGTCATTGGCCTTCAGGCGCGACCATTCGTGCTGGGCAAGCTCCAGACGCTTGTCGAGGAACTTCTTGCGCGTATCGATGGTGCCGAAAATCTTGCCCCAGACCTCCTTGGAGGCCTGCATCTTGCGGGCGATCTTGTCCGTCCATTCATGCGGCACATGGCAATCCGGACAGGAGGCGCGCACGCCGGAACGGTTGGAGAAATGCACCGTCCGGGTCAGTTCCTCATAAACATTCGCGCGCATCTCATGACAGGAAATGCAGAAGGCTTCCTTGTTGGTCATCTCAAGCGCGGTGTTGAAGGCGCCCCAGAACATCACCCCGCCGACGAAGCCGCCAAGCGTCAGGAAGGCAAGGCTGAGCGTACCGGCCGGCGTCGTCAGAATAGCCCAGAGCCAGGCGAGAAGTTTTTTCACTCGGGCGATCATCATTCGCTACCCGCCGGTTTGACGCCCATTTCGCTCATGTCCTGAAACGTGTTGGGCACGAGCGGCCGCGTATCAGCCTGCGGCACATGGCAGGCGGTGCAGAAATAACGGCGCGGCGAAACATCCGCCAGCATCTGGCCTTCGCGCGTCATGTAATGCGTCACGCTGATCATCGGCGCGCCGGAATCCTGCGTGAATTCGCGCTTGTGACAGGACAGACAGCGGTTGGCATTGACCGAAAGCTGGTAGCCATCGATCGAATGCGGGATGACCGGCGGCTGTTCCGGATAGGCGCGCATGCGCCTGAAGTCGTCGATCACCCATTTCGGCAGAGGTTTGGCGGGCTCGGTGCGCATGGCGTCGCCGCGCGGGCCGGACAATTCCGGCACCATCTGCGCAACGGCACCCGTCGCCACCGCGACCACCAGAAGCGTGGCGACCATCCATCCGTGTTTCCTGATCATGCGACTGGCTCTATCTTGACTGCGCATTTCTTGAAATCCGTCTGCTTGGAGATGGGATCGGTTGCGTCGAGCGTCACCTTGTTGATGAGCTGGCTGGCATCGAACCAGGGAACGAAGATGACGCCGGGCGGCATGCGGTTGCGGCCGCGTGTTTCCACCCGCGAGCGGATTTCGCCACGGCGCGAGACGATGCGGATTTCCGCGCCCTGATTGAGCCCGCGCTTGCGCGCATCATCGGCATTCATGAAACAGCGGGCGCCGGGGAAAGCTTTGTAGAGTTCCGGCACGCGCATGGTCATGGAACCGGAATGCCAGTGCTCCAGCACGCGGCCCGTCACCAGCCAGGTATCGAATTCGTCGTCGGGGGATTCGGCCGGCGGCTCATAGGGCACGGCGATGATGACCGCCTTGCCGTCCTTGTTGCCGTAGAATTTCACGCCCTCGCCGGGTTTGACATAGGGGTCGTAACCCTCGCGGTAACGCCACAGCGTTTCCTTGCCGTCCACCACAGGCCAGCGCATGCCGCGCACCTCGTGATAGGCATCGTAAGGCGCAAGATCATGGCCGTGGCCGCGCCCGAAGGCGGCATATTCCTCGAAGAGGCCCTTCTGCAGATAGAAACCGAAATCCTTGGATTCCTGGTTCTGGTAATCCGCGTTGATCTCGCTCAGCGGGAACTTGCCGACATCGCTGTCCTTGAAGAGAACCTCATAAAGCGTCTTGCCGCGATAGGCGGGATTGGCGTCGAGTATCTCCGCCGGCCACACTTCATCGGTGGTGAAGCGCTTGGAAAATTCCACCAGCTGCCAGAGATCGGAACGCGCCTCACCCGAGGCCTCGACCAGCTGGTGCCAGACATGGGTGCGCCGCTCGGCATTGCCATAGGCGCCCTCCTTTTCCACCCACATGGCGGCGGGCAGAATAAGGTCGGCGCTCATGGCCGTGATGGTCGGATAGGCATCCGAGACCACGATGAAGTTTTCGGGGTTGCGATAGCCCTGATAGGTCTCGTTCTTGGTGTTGGGACCTGCCTGTACGTTGTTATTGACCTGCACCCAGTAGAAATTCAGCTTGCCGTCATGCAGCATGCGGTCCTGCTGCACGGCGTGATAACCCGGCTTTTCCGGGATGATGCCGTGCGGGATGCGCCAGATTTCTTCGGCATGTTTGCGGTGCTCGGGGTTGGTCACCGTCATGTCGGCCGGCAGGCGGTGGGCGAAGGTTCCCACCTCACGCGCCGTGCCGCAGGCCGAGGGCTGGCCGGTGAGCGAGAACGGGCTGTTACCCGGCTCGGAAATCTTGCCCGTCAGCAGATGGATGTTATAGACCATCTGGTTGGCCCAGACGCCGCGAACATGCTGGTTGAAACCCATGGTCCAGAGCGACATGACCTTGCGTTTCGGGTCGGCATAAAGCTCGGCCAGCTCCTCCAGAAAACCGGCTTCAACGCCGGTCATGGCCGCGGTCTTTTCCAGCGTGTATTCGGAGACGAATTCCTTGAAGGTTTCGAAATCGATCGCTTCGGTCTTGGTCGGATCAGCGGAATTGGCGGCATTCATCTCCACCGGATTGTCCGGCCGCAGGCCGTAACCGATATCGGTGACGCCGCGCACAAATTTCGTGTGGTTCTTCACGAAGTCTTCGTTGACGCGCCCGGTCTTGATGATGTGGTTGGCGATGTAATTGAGGATGACGAGATCCGTGCCAGGTTTGAAGACCATCGGGATATCGGCAAGGTCCATGCTGCGATGGGTGAAGGTCGAAAGCACCGCCACCTTCACATGGTCGAACCCCAGACGCCGGTCGGCGATGCGCGTCCACAAAATGGGGTGCATTTCCGCCATGTTCGAACCCCAGAGCACAAAGGCATCGGCATGTTCGAAATCGTCGTAACAGCCCATCGGCTCATCCATGCCGAAGGTGCGCATGAAGGCATAGGCAGCAGACGCCATGCAGTGGCGGGCATTGGGATCGAGATTGTTGGAGCGGAAGCCGGCGCGCATCAGCTTGGTCGCGGCATAACCCTCGAAGATCGTCCACTGGCCGGAACCGAACATGCCCACAGCCGTCGGTCCCTTTTCCTTCAGCACCCGCTTGCACTGCGCGGCCATCACGTCGAATGCCTCGTCCCAGCTTACCGGCTCGAACTCGCCATCCTTGGCATAAACGCCGTTTTTCTTCCGCAGAAGCGGGGTCTGCAGGCGGTCCTTGCCATACATGATCTTGGACAGGAAATAGCCCTTGATGCAGTTGAGGCCGCGATTGACCTCCGCCTGCATGTCGCCATGGGTGGCGACGACCTTGCCTTCCTTGACGCCGACCATGACGCCGCAGCCCGTGCCGCAGAAACGACAGGGCGCCTTGGACCATTTGATCTGCAAGGCGGAAACGCCGCCCGGCACCGGCTGGGCCGCGGCCGGCAGCGCAATGCCCGCCGTCGCCGCCGCAATGCCGGCGGCATGCGCCTTCAATAGATCACGCCGCGTCAGTTCGCTGCTCATCGCCGCTTGTCTCCTCTGTATCGACGTGTTCGAAAACCATGTTGGCGGCAATCACACCGTCGAGTGTCGAAATATAAGTGAGCGTATCGCCCAGCATGCCGGTGCTCGTGCCATCGATGACGATGACGATCTTGCCGTTGCCCTCGCCATGAACCTCGACATTGTCGAGCGTTAAAAGCGTTGCGAGCACGGCGTCGCGCATCTGCG
Source organism: Agrobacterium sp. LAD9 (assembly GCF_003031125.1). Classification (NCBI taxonomy): domain Bacteria; kingdom Pseudomonadati; phylum Pseudomonadota; class Alphaproteobacteria; order Hyphomicrobiales; family Rhizobiaceae; genus Agrobacterium; species Agrobacterium sp. LAD9. The sequence goes on from NZ_PHGS01000018.1 coordinate 79,226, forward strand.
GCATCACCGCCACCACGGCGCTTGAAACATGATACCGCCCTGTATTTTCAGGCATATTGCATCTCCGTGGCTGCTTCCTTGATCTCGATCACACCGGCCGGGCAGACGGACACGCAGGCCCCGCAGCCGGTGCAGGCTTGTTCGATAAGTTCAGGCACGAAGGGACCGCCGCGGCGGGGACGAAACCGGATGGCCTCGGTCGGGCAGGCATCGCGGCAGGCCTGACAATCAATATTGCCGAAGGCGAGACAGCCCTCGCCGATCGCCATGACATGATCGAAGCGTTGCGCGGCGGGGGCGGCAAACACCGGCTCCGGACAGGCCTCGGCGCATTTGCCGCAAAAGGTGCATTCCCCGACGGAGAAATCCACCGAAGGCAAACCGCCCACCATGGCAATGATGCCGGTGGGACAGGCTTCGACACATTTTGCGCAACCGCTACAAGCGGTGAGGTCGCTCAACGCGACCCCGGGGGGACAGATGCGTGGTCTATGTTTTTGCCCGCCGCGCAGCAAATCGCGCCGGCTGAGAGAGGCTTCCATCATCATGGCGCCCTCAATGACCGGGCGGCCCCGGAGGGCCGTAAATGATCTGGAACATCCAGACGATAAAGCCATAAGCCCCAACAAATCCGACCGCCAGAACGGGCCAGATTCCAAAGGCCAGAACGGCGAAGGTCACAAGTTCCCTCGTCCGGCCAGGCTTTTCATCTGCGTGTTGAGGCGCGACTATTTTAGGCATATTCGCGTTTCCTATTCGTTTCGAGTCATCATCGGCTAAAAGACGGAAATATTCAACCACTTGATTTTATTGATTATTTATCAAAACTAACATTCATCAAGACGGCTCGCCTAAGTCACTGATTTCGCATTGTGCTTTTGCTGAAAAAATAAACAGTCGACGTAAAACGGTTGAATGCGCCTGCTGCGGGAATCTCGCTCTCATCCGCAGGCTCCCGTATCGTCCATTCCCGGCGCGCGCATGAAGGGCAGAAAACCCTGCAGCCAGATGCCGAAACTCGCCGCCCAGAACATTGCACTGAGGCCATGATGATAGGGTGACAGGATCGCGGCGAAATCGAACTCAGGCAGGATGCGGATCAGCCCGGCCGCCACCATCAGGGCCGCCGCCGCATGGGCCTGCCACGGCAGAGACGCCAGATTGCGGCCCGTGTGCCGAAGCCCGGCGATGATGAAAACCGCCATGACAGCGCATCCAAGCGCACCGACCGACAGGAGATGCAGCCCTGCGGCGGGCGTGACGGAAAAACCGAGCCGTGTCGCCCCGAGCGCCAGAAAACCCGCGCCGGCAAAGGCGTTGCCAAGCCCGAGCAGCAGCACCTCGGTCCTGAAGACCGCGCGCCCGATGAACCATTCGGCCAGCCGGTCGAAAAACGCCGCACCGGCCGCAAGCGCTAGCCAGGCGCAGACATCGCTTTGCGGAAAGGCGAGCCTCGCCGCCATATAAATCGTCACCATGGCGCCCGCCATGTGCTGGCGGCCGGGATGCGGCCGGTAAGGCGTGGTCTCTCCGCTTGGATCGAGCGCCAGATTGATGACAACCACATTGATGCGCGCCGCCGAGAGCGAAAACAGCACGGTGAAGATGCACAACGCCACCTCCAGACAGCGGGATGCGAATGCGAGATCGCCGGCCCACCAGCCATAACGCACACCCGCTTCCGCCGCCGCGAAAAGAAGAAGCCAGATGAGGAATGTCAGGTGCTTCACCGTACGCCGCGCCAGCATCGCCCTGCCGATGATGGCAGAGAGCGCCAGCAGAAAAGCCATATCAAAAAAGCCGGCCAGCAGGCTCCACGCATCAGCCCCCAAGAAACCGATGATGCGGCCCGGCAGCCAGAGGCAGGCAAGATGGACCAGCGTTCTTCCCTGCGCCGGTTTCGTATCCGTCCATTCCGGCACCGCCGAACCGAGGAAACCCGCAAGCGCCATGCCATAGGTGCCAAAAATCATCTCATGGGCGTGCCATTGCGAGGCAGGCAGGGCATCGGCGAAAGGCAGGCCGTAACCGCCGATAACCACCCACAAAAACGGCCAGACTGCGCCATGTAGGGCGGCCAGAGGAAAAAACAGCCGCAGGGCTTCGGAAAGGATCGGCGGCGGCCTCATCTGACCCGCTCCCTCGCCGAAAACAGTTCGGCAAAGGCCGGGCTCTCGGCCAGGCGTTCCGCTTCGTCGAACACCGCCCGCGCCATGCGCCCGCCCGGCGAACCGGAAGGCTTGTGAGTGGCAACCACGCGGCCGTCCATGCCTGAAAGCACGATCAGCCTGTCGGCCACCATCAGCGCTTCATGAAGATCATGGGTGACAAGAAGGGTGGAGAAACCGCGCCTGCGGGTGGCATCCACCAGAAGCTCCTGCAAATGGCGGCGCAGGCCGACATCCACGGCGCTGAAAGGTTCGTCCAGAAACAGCATGTCCGGCTCCACCGCCAGCGCCCGCGCCACACCGGCGCGCTGGCGCATGCCGCCGGAAAGCTCGACCGGATATTTGCCTAAATCCGCTTCTTCCAGCCCAACTTCGAGCGCAAAACACCCAGCCCTTTCACGGCGTTCCCGTTTCGGCATGCCGGTGGCCGCAAGGCCGTAGGCGATATTGTCGATCAGCGTCATCCATGGCAGCAGCCGCGGTTCCTGAAAGACCAGACCCTGCCGGCGATATCGACGATGCACGCGGCCGCGAACGGGATCGATGATACCAGCCGCGATCTGCAGGATCGTCGTCTTGCCGCTGCCGGAAGGGCCGAGCAGCGCCACGGTTTCCCCCGGCGCTATGCTCAGGTCGAAATTCTCGAACAGGCTGCGACCTAAAAAGGCGTGGCCGACATGTTCGAAACGCAGGTTGGAATGATCGCTCATCGTTTGACACCCCATGGCAGCCCGGCGGCGCGCCAGCGTTCCAGCGCTTCGCGCAGCAGATGCAGCAGGCCGTAATCGGTGAGCAGCGCCAGCGCGACGGTGATGGTGAGCCAGGCGCTGACCTGCGCGATATCGAACAGCGCGCGTGCGGTGGCCAGTTCGCCGCCGATGCCGCCGGAATTCGACAGAAGCTCGGCCATGACAGTGACTTTCCACGCACTGCCGGCCGTCGTGGTCCAGGCGGGAAAGAGATAGGAAAGCACATGCGGCATTGTGACGGTCCGCAACCGGTAAAACCATGGAGCACCGAAGGCCTGCGCCATCACCTCCAGCTGACGATCCCGCTTGGCGACACCTTCCAATGCACCGGCAAAGGAAACGGGAGCCGATGCGATGACAACGGTCATGACGGCAGTGCCGCCGGAGGAACCGAACCAGATCAGCGCCAGCACGATCCAGCCTATGGGCGGAACGCCGAGCAGGACGGTGACAACAGGCTTCATCAGCCGCATGGCCGCGAAGGAGTAACCCGCCATCACGCCGGCGACGGTGCCGATGCCCGCCGCAATGGTGAAACCGGTCAGAGCCCTGACGGCGCTCTGCGACAGGATCGCGAAGAAATCCGGCCTCGCCGCAAGCACTCCGATAGCCGTGAAGGTCTCACCCGGCGAAGGCAGGATGAAGGAGCCATAAATTTCATGCCCGGCCTGCCAGGCGGCGAGAAAGCAGAAAATACCCGAAAGCCCCGCCCAGCCCGCCCAGAGATAGCGGCCCATCCAGCCAAGACTTTCGAGAATGCGGTTCATGCCTGCTACACCAGATAAAAACCGTCATCCGGCCGCCGACCGCCGATGATCGCGGGGTCGGCCTTGGCGAGTTCATCGTAAAACGCCTCAAGATCGGTACGCGCAGCACTCGCCTTCAGCGCACATAGATGGCTAGTCGGGAAGGAGGCAGCGATGATGTCAGGCGGAAAGCCCAGAGCTTCGGCGACGGCATCGGCCGCCGTCTTAGGGTCGGCCATGGCGCTGGCGAGCGCCGCCTCCATGGCGGCCTGTAGAGCCTCTATGCCGGACTTGCCGAGCTTTTGCTGAACCTGCGACGTCAAGGCGAGGCCGGCCTGCGGGATTTCAGCCTTGCCGGCCACCTTCGCCCATTCCTGCTGGATATCGATGGTGCGGTGAACGGTCATGAAAAACGACTTCGCCTTGATCAGCACAGCGGTCGCGGCCGGTTCGCTGAGCAACGCGGCATCCACCCTGCCCGTCAGCAGCAATTGCACAGCTTCCGGCGGCGAGGCGGCATATTCCAGCTTGATGTCGCCGGACTTCAAGCCGTTTTCGGCGACAAGGCGATGCAGCACGAAATCGGGCATATCATTCTTGAACGGCAAAGCGAGCGTCTTGCCGGAAAGGCTTTTCAGGGAGTTCAGCGTCTCGTCTTTCGAAACGATATAGAGCAGACCCGTGGTCAGCACGTTGAGCAGCCCGAGGCCGAGGCCGCGATTATGGAGATTGGCGGCGCCATAACTCGGCATCACCACCGCCCCCATGGAGCCGGAGGCAACGGCCGCGCGCATTTCATCCGGCGTTTTCCAGGCCTTGAAGACGGCCTCAGGCGCAACGTCCTTCAGGAACCCGCCTTTTACGGCATGGGCCAGCACGGCGGACGGCGCGGCGGGAGGCCCATAAAAGGTGAGCGGTGTCTCGGCTTTCAGAATATGGGGTGCGGCAAGCGTCGCCACCGTGAAACCGGAAAGGGCCGAAAGAGCCTGACGACGGGTGAGATGATGGGCCATGGTCCTGATCCTTGTTCGCGCCGGAAGCGCCCCCGATGCCCGCACAACCGGCCTTGCGGCCCGGAGCGTCACCAACCCGGAAATGACATTTTGCAAGCGGGTGCTCTTTGCGCAGGATCAAACAACGCCGGAAGCAAGGGGCTATTTGCATGTTTTAAGAGACCGGGCCTCTCGCAGAATGCGCGAACCCTCCTGCGCGGCGGCGGCGATATCGAGAAACATCAGGCTCGCCGTTTCGACCACGCCTTCATCGACCGTGTCGTCCTCGGCAAAATCCGATAGCATATCGGTCAGAAGCCCGATCTTGCGCCGCTCCTCGCGGGCGGCGGCAAGGAGCTTGACGACATTGCGCTGGCGCTCGAAATCCTCAAGCTCGCGCAGCGCGTCGTGCACCTTGTCGCGGCAGCCGCAATCGAGCGCGCTTTGCAAAACCACGTTACGCACGAGATGGATCGCCGCCGCGATATCCGCCCCGCCCGGCGCTGCCGCAGACTGTGATTGCACGTTTTTTCCGTTCGTCGTCATGCATTCACCCCATGCGCCGTGTTGCGGGCGCGGGCGATCCAGGCCGCCCCTTCCTGCCCGTGGTGAAAACCATTGGAAAACGGCACGTCCGGATAGATTTGGCTGAGACGGGCAAGACCATCTTCCGCACCCCGCCTGCCGGTCAGAACATCGTCATGGATCTGCGCCACCGCCACCATGTCGCAATCCTGCGGCGAGAGGCGGAAACGGGCGATGCCGGCAGCGGCCAGATCCTGAAGCTCGCCAAGCAGCGACTGGCAGGTGTGCGACACCGTCTGCACCCCGTTCAGCGCCAGAAATGATTGCCGGTCAAGCGTGCGGACCGGCAATCCATCCGGATCGTCGCCGCAGACGAACTGGCAATTATCCTTGATATTGCCCTTGGCGCGGGCATGGGCGCAGCGCGCCGAAATGGCGAGCGGCAGGCGGCCGAAGGCGAAGATTTCGAAGTCCACATCAGGCGTCTCCGCCACGATGCGCTCCACCGAGATCATCGGCAGTTCCGGCGGCAGGCAGATGGCGCTTGCCCCGCGCGAGGAGAGCAGCCGCGCGGTCGCGGCATTATAGACATTCACCATCGGCCCGACGACGTGCGGCGCGCCATGCAGCATGCCAAGGGCGGAAAGGTCATTCGCCTCGACGGGATAGGGACTATCGGCGATCAGGCCGCGCAGCTGGCGGCTTTCCCGTTCCAGCGTCACCAGTGAAAGCGTCGAGAGGATCACCTGTTTTCCGGCGTTCTCCAGCCGCTCGATCACCTCTGCCAGATGCGGCTCGGTGAAATGAAACCGTTTGGAACAGACGGTCTCGCCGAGATAGACATGGCTGACGGGCGCCTCATCGGCGATGCGGAAATAGAAATCTCGCCATTTCTCGCCCTGCCAGAGATAAAGGACCGGGCCGAGCGCCAGAGTGGCCTTTGCGGGTTTTACCATCGCCTTCATCTCCAGCGTTTCTCATAAGCGCCAACGGTGGTGCGCTGGCCTTCGCTTAAGAGCCGCAGGCGTGAGAGCAGCCTGCCGCGCTCTTCGGCACCGGCGGAAAGCGCCCGGTGCAGGGTGGAAACCACTTCCGCCACATAGGCCTTGCCGCGCTGGCGACCCTCGATCTTCAGCGCGCTGACCCCCGCCTCGCGCAGCGCATCGATCTGGTCCATCACGTCAAGCGATACCGGATCCTCGAAGGCATAGGACTTGTCATCGGCAATCTCGAAACGGCCCTTGCACAGCGTCGGGTAACCCGCCGCCTCACCCGCCGGAAAGCGGTTGATGGTGTAATCACCGAGTTCCGACACCAGCTCCTGCCCATCCTGCCGGTAATGCACATGGCTTGCCGGCGAGCAGACGCCGTTCATGTTGGGTGATTTGCCTGTGGCGTAGGACGAAAGCGAACACCGTCCCTCCGCCATGACGCAGAGACCGCCGAACACGAAGATTTCGATTTCGCAGCGGATTTGCCGCGCCAGCCGGGCGATGTCGGAAATCGTCAGGGTGCGCGGCAGCACCACCCGTTTCGCGCCGAAGGCATCGACGAGAAAATTGACCGCATCGGCATTGGAGGCGGAGGCCTGTACCGAGACGTGGATGCGCTGCTGCGGATGGTTTTCCGCCACATGCGCCATCAGGCCGAAATCGGCGAGGATAAGCGCGTCAGCCCCCGCCTTCACGGCATCGGCCGCGCCGCGATACCAGATATCCTCATTACCGGCGCGCATGAAGGTGTTGAGCGCCACAAAGGTCTGGACACCGCGTTTCTTCGCGTAAGTGATGGCGTCGGCCAGCTCTTCGCGGGAAAAATTGAGGCCGGGAAAATTGCGGGCGTTGGTTTCATCACGAAAGCCGCAATAGACGGCGTCCGCCCCGGCATCCACGGCCTCACGAAAGGCGGCGGGCGTTCCCGCAGGACAGATCAGTTCCATGCCTGCTCTCCCCGCGTTTCGGACAGAACGTGGCCGCGCAGACGGTTCGCGACACGCGTTACCACGGGCGCGAAAGGCCCGGCAAATGCACCGAGGTCACGCGGCAGATCGATACCGCTGTCATCAAGCGCATTGCGCAGCGCCAGCATCGCCTCCATGTCGCCGGTGACGCTGAGATCACGCGAAAAGAACAGCGCATCGGCATCCTGCCGCCCCTCCATCAGCGCAAGCAGCATGAAAAGCGGTCCCTCGACCGCCGCGTCCGTCTTGGGCAGGCGGCCCTTTCGGCTGACGGTGATGGCAGGACTTGCGGGTTCGACCATGAAGGCGAAGGGGAGATCGACAGGCAGAAAAGCGTAGCGCTTGTTGCGATGTTCGCCGAGCCGGACGAACATATTCGGATGCCGCTTCATGATCTGCGCCAGCATCGCCGCCGTCGCTCGCTGCACCACGGCAATCGGCAGAAAATTCAAGGGGGTGGCGATGGCGGCGGGAAAAGGTCTCATGAAGGGTCCTGTCGGCTCTGTTGCGGGCGGCAACCTAACCGTGGCGCACGGATGGCGGTTTGAGCGAACGCAAAGACAGGGTGATTTTCCGGCGTGAAACGATGAAAAGCGCTATAGATCACGGACTTGCCAAGCGAAGGAGGTCGCCCATGTCCGACATAAGGGTCAAACGGATTTACGAACCCGCCAGCGACGATGACGGCACGCGCGTTCTGGTGGACCGGCTCTGGCCGCGCGGCATGCGTAAGGAAGATGCAAAACTGTCGCTATGGCTGAAGGCGATCGCGCCCAGCAACGAATTGCGAAAGAACTTCTCCCATATGCCATCGCGCTTTGGCGAATTCACCCGGCATTATCATGAGGAACTGGCGGCCAACCCCGATGCCGTGGCCCAGATGAAGGAGCTGATGGCGAAAGGCCGGGTCACACTGCTTTATGCCGCCCACGATACCGAACACAACCACGCCCTCGTTCTCGCCGACTATCTTCGTTCGCACTGAACCCGCATTTGCGGCAGCGCAAGGACATGCCCCACTGCCACCGGCAAACAAGCGGCATGAGAGACGAACCGACAGACACAAAGACAGAAGAGAAACCCGCCCGCGCTACCGATCTGCGCGGTTTCGTCCGGCTGCTGGAAGAGCGTGGGCAGCTGCGGCGAATCCGCCAGCCGATCTCGCTGGTGCACGAGATCACCGAAATCCACCGCCGCGTACTCGCCGAGGGCGGGCCGGCGCTGCTGTTCGAGCAACCCGTCGACCACGAGGGCAAGGTGCGGGAGATGCCGCTGCTTGCCAATCTGTTCGGCACGCGTCAACGCATCGAATGGGGGCTCGGGCTGGAAACGGGCGGCCTGCCCACGCTTGGACAGAAGCTGGCAGAATTACGCGAACCGCGGCCGCCGAAAACCATGGCAGAGGCCTGGAGCAAGCTGCCTTTGCTCCGGGCAGCACTTTCCATGCGGCCACGCAACGTCTCCCGCGCGCCGGTACAGGAAAGGGTGCTGACGGGAGATGCAGTCGACCTTGCCCACCTGCCGGTGCAATGGTGCTGGCCGGGCGAACCGGCCCCGCTCATCACCTGGCCGCTGGTCATCACCCGTTCGCCTGATGATCCCGACGATATCAATGTCGGCATCTACCGCATGCAGATGTTGGGGCCGGACAGGGTGATCATGCGTTGGCTGGCTCATCGTGGCGGGGCACATCACCACCGGCTGTGGCAGGCGCGCGGGCTGGATATGCCCGTTACCGTCGCCATCGGCACTGATCCCGCCACAATTCTCGCCGCCGTCATGCCGCTTCCCGAACATATCAGCGAGCTTGGCTTTTCCGGCCTGCTGCGCGGCTCGAAAAGCCGCATCGCCAGAGCATTGACCGTGCCGATGCCGGTGCCCGCCCATGCCGAGATCGTGCTGGAAGGGACCGTCTCAGTAACGGAAACGGCGCTGGAAGGCCCTTACGGCGACCATACCGGCTATTATAATTCCGTCGAAGCCTTTCCGGTCATGACGCTATCGGCAATCACCATGCGCCGCAATCCGATCTATCTTTCCACCTATACCGGCCGGCCGCCGGATGAACCCTCGGTTCTCGGCGAGGCCATGCTCGAGATTTTCCTGCCGCTCGTCAAAAGACAATTTGCGGAAATCGTCGATCTGTGGATGCCGCCGGAGGCCTGTTCCTACCGCGTGATGGTCGCTTCGATCGACAAACGATATCCGGGGCAGGCAAAACGGGTGATGATGGGCCTTTGGTCGATGCTGCCGCAGTTCAGCTATGTAAAACTCATCATTCTGGTCGATCCCGACATTGATGTGCGCAACTGGGCGGACGTCGTCTGGGCGCTCTCCACCCGTTTCGACGCCTCGCGCGATACAACGATCATCGACGACACGCCGATTGATTATCTCGACTTCGCCTCGCCGAAAGCCGGGCTCGGCGGCAAGATGGGGCTGGATGCCACCCGCAAGTTGCCGCCGGAAACGGAGCGCGAATGGGGCCGCGTGCTATCAATGACACCTGACGTGATCGCGAAAGTCGATCTGATATGGCGTGATCTCGGCCTTGGAGAACGGCCATGACTCCGTGCCGCGTCGTGGTCGGCGTTACCGGCGCCTCGGGTGCCGCCATTGCGCTGCGCATCGTCGAACGCCTCGCCGGGATGAAAAGCGTCGAAATCCATCTCGTCCTGTCGCAATCGGCCAGACGCACCGTGCTGCATGAGGAAGGTGCGCAAGCCATGGGGCGGATGTTGTCGCTCGCAAGTGTCAATCACGCCGTCGATGACATCGGCGCGGCAATTGCCAGCGGCTCTTTCCCGACAGCCGGCATGATCGTTGCACCCTGCTCCATGCGCACACTTGCGGCCATTGCAACCGGGTTTTCGGACAATCTTCTCACCCGCGCCGCCGATGTGCATCTGAAGGAGCGCCGGAAGCTGATCCTGATGACACGCGAGACGCCGCTGCATCTCATCCATCTGCGCAACATGTGCGCGGTGACGGAAGCGGGCGCCACCATCATGCCGCCGGTTCCGGCCTTTTACAACAGACCGCAAAGCATCGCCGATATTGTCGACCAGATGGCCGCTCGCGCCATTGATCAGCTTGGCATCACTTCCGCGCCGCAGGCTACTATATGGCAGCCACATGTTGTGAAAGCGCCCTGAGCGATCAGAGATAGGCCATAGGGTCCGCGCCGAAGAGCGCAGCATGGCCACCTGCCAGCAGCCACCAGATCGTCAACGCCGTCAGCGCCACAGCAAGCAGCATCGGCCCGTCCACGGCGAGGCGCGTTTTGCCGGAGAGGATTGCTGCGAAGGGAGCCGTTGCGCTGCCGGCAGCCGTCGCGCTCCACGCATCGCCCAGTCTTTTCCGGGCGCGTTTTTCGGTCATGGCCATTCCGCCGAGAGAAAACAGCGCAAAGCCGCCGAAGAGAATAACGGAGCGCAGGTCGCCATTCGGCACGACATGCCCCAGCGACCAGAACAGAAAACCGACAAGCACCGGATGGCGGGTGATGCGGACAATGGCGCCCGGTCTCTGCCCCTGCCGTACGGAAATGGAGAGCGGATTGACGCTGAGGAGGCCTGCCAGCACGAAAAACAGGCCGAGCGGTGCTGCCAGAAACGTGACATGCGCCTGCCAGGGCGCGACATCCCAGAGCGGAATGTAATCGACGGACAGCGCGGCATAAAAAACCCAGGCCAGCGTCAGAAGCGAGACCACGGAATAGGCGCCGAAATAAGCGGGCCTGCCGATGGCCGCAATCAGCCGGCCGCGCACGGCCGGCACGGCGGGAATGGAATGCAGCGCCACGAAAAGCGAAAGAGCGGCGACAAGTTCAAGCATCCGACTGCCTTCTCACTGGTTCAGGAACAGCACCGACGCAATCGCCACGGAGGCAAGAACGGCGGAAACCGCGCCCATGCGCTGTAATACTCCCATACGGTACAACAGTACCGCAAAGCCAATGATAACAGGGGTTGCGACAATCAGCCCGACCTGTGCGTCGTTCATGGGAAGCTCCATTTTCCAGAGTTGCGCTTTGTCAGGACAATAGGGCTTTGCGCGCTCCCTTCTTTGACCGACCGCAAAGAAGCGGGGTTTGAGGACGCCTAAGCGTGGCTTGCTGTTTTACAATTACGGACAAGGCCATGGCGACAAATACGGAAGAGGAAAGCGGAAATCTGCTCCTGTGGATTCTGGTCTGGAGCGAACTTGCCGCCTTCGGCGCTTTGACCGGCGCATTCATCATCGCCTTCGCCCTCAATCCCGATGCATTCGCCGCCGCGCGCCAGCATCTGCAGCCGCAGCTTGCCGGTCTCAATACGCTTATATTGCTGGCGAGCGGCTGGCAGGCGGCCGTGGCGGCCAGCCGTCACACCGCGCTGCCGGGCAAAAGGCGGGCGCTTGTCATTGCCGGCCTTCTGGGCTTCGCTTTCGTTGGTGTGAAGCTCTATGAATATTCCACCGAAATCGCCTTCGCGTCCGATCCCGCCTATGGCGCATTCTTTGAGCTTTATTTCCTGCTCACCGGCTTCCACCTGCTGCATGTCGTCTTCGTGGCGATCCTGCTGTTTATCGTGGCCTGCTGGCCGAAAAACGAGAACATCACGCTGGTGACGACGCTGTGGCATGTCATCGATCTGGTCTGGATCGTCATCTTTCCCGTCGTTTATCTGGTTTGACATCATGATCCATCGCACCTCCCGCCAGCTTGCAAGAAGCTTCACAGCACTCGCCATTCTCGTTCTCGCCGGCACGGCCGTCGTCATATCGTGGAAGGCGGCGTTTCTGCCGCCGGTCGCAGCCGCCTGCCTGATGCTGCTTTTCGCGCTCATGAAATCCAGACGCGTCATCGACGACTTTCTGGGCTTTCGCGAAGAGCGCGGCCTGCTGCGCGCCGCCCTTCTGGCATGGCCCGCCATCTTCGCCGCCGCAGCCCTTTTGCGGGCATTCGTCCAGGGCATTTTGTCACTCTGAAAAGGCCGGCGGCACCACCTCTCCCGTTGTTTGCCAAAAGGCAAAGAACGCCCGCGGCCAACGGCTAGAAAGGGTTCAGGCCCCACCGCATTCCGCCAGCCCGCTGGCAAATCCCGGCATGAGGGTTCGATCAAGCCAGTCCGCATAAGCGGTCTTCCGGATGGAAAGGACCATTGGCATGGCAGAACGCCTGACCAAAACAGGAGCGCGAAACGTCTTTTACGGCGGCTCCATCTTCTTCTTTGTCATATTCGTCGGGCTGACCGCCCATAGCCATTATTACATGCGCACCACCTCGACGGATGAAAGCACGCTGACGGAAAGCGTCGCACGCGGCAAGCACGTGTGGGAGAAAAATTCCTGCATCAACTGTCACACGCTGCTCGGTGAAGGCGCCTATTTCGCGCCTGAACTCGGCAATGTCTGGAAGCGCTATGGCGGCGTGGAAGACAAGCAAGCGGCGCGCGATTCCATCAAGGGCTGGATGGCCGCCCAGCCCACCGGCATCGAGGGCCGACGCCAGATGCCGCAGTTCAATCTCACCGAACAGGAGCTCGATGATCTCGTCGACTTCCTCGAATGGACGAGCCGGATCAAGACGCAGAACTGGCCGCCGAACGAGGCGGGTTGAGGTGGACGGCAAGGAGATGACGAGATGAAATACCAGACACAAAAAGTCGCCATGCTGTATTTTTACGGCGCAATCGGGCTGTTCGTGGCGCAGATCCTGTTCGGCGTCGTCGCCGCCACGATCTACGTGCTGCCCAATACGCTTTCCGAGCTTCTGCCCTTCAACATCGTGCGCATGATCCACACCAACGCCCTTGTGGTGTGGCTGCTGATGGGCTTCATGGGCTCGACCTTCTACCTGCTGCCGGAAGAGACGGAAACGGAGCTTTACAGCCCGAAACTCGCCATCGCGCAGTTCTGGATCTTTCTGGTGGCCGCAGCCGTTGCGGTGGTCGGATATATGTTCCGCATCCATGAAGGCCGCGAATTCCTCGAGCAGCCCTTCGCCATCAAGGTCGGCATCGTCCTCGTCGTCCTGATGTTCCTGTTCAACATCACCATGACGGCGCTGAAGGGCCGCAAGACCACTGTTATCAACATCCTGCTCTTCGGTCTCTGGGGTCTGGCGATCTTCTTCCTCTTCGCCTTCTACAATCCCATGAACCTGGCGCTCGACAAGATGTACTGGTGGTACGTCATCCATCTTTGGGTGGAAGGCGTGTGGGAACTGATCATGGCCTCGATCCTCGCCTTCCTGATGATCAAGCTCAACGGCATCGACCGCGAAGTGGTGGAAAAATGGCTCTATGTCATCGTCGGCCTTGCCCTCTTCTCGGGCATCCTCGGCACCGGACACCACTATTACTGGATCGGCGCGCCCGGTTACTGGCAATGGATCGGCTCGCTCTTCTCGACGCTGGAAGTGGCCCCCTTCTTCACCATGGTCATCTTCACCTTCGTCATGACCTGGAAGGCCGGCCGCAAGCATGAGAACCGCGCGGCATTGCTCTGGTCGATCGGCTGCTCGGTCATGGCCTTCTTCGGCGCCGGCGTCTGGGGCTTCCTGCACACGCTGTCGTCGGTGAATTACTATAGCCACGGCACGCAGCTCACCGCCGCCCACGGGCACCTCGCCTTCTTCGGCGCCTATGTGATGCTGAACCTCGCCATGATGGCCTATGCCGTGCCGGAAATGCGAAAGCGCGCGCCTTACAATCAGTGGCTTTCGATGACGAGCTTCTGGGTGATGTGCACGGCCATGTCGGTGATGACCTTCGCGCTGACCTTTGCCGGCGTGGTGCAGATCCAGCTACAGCGCGTCATGGGCGAAAGCTTCATGGATGTGCAGGACCATCTGGCGATCTTCTACTGGATCCGCCTCGGCTCGGGTTTCGCGGTTCTCATTTCGGCGGCCATGTTCATCTGGGCAATCCTGGTCCCGGGCAAAGAAAAACAGGGTGGCGTTGCCCGCCTCGTGCAGCCCGCCGAATGAGAAAACGGACCGGCTCTCCTTTTCCCCCGGAGAGCCGGTTCCTTACCATCAAACATGGAGATGACCATGAACACCCTCTTCCGCCCGACGCCGCCGCCCTTACCAGATGCCCCCTTCTACACGCCGCTCGGCAATGAATGCGTGCTGTTCGAAAGCGCCTGGGTGCGGCAATTGCCGCTTCTGCTGAAAGGCCCGACAGGCTGCGGCAAGACCCGTTTCGTCAGCCATATGGCGGCGAAACTCGGCCTGCCGCTTTCGACAGTTTCATGCCACGACGACCTTGCCGCCGCCGACCTGACCGGCCGTTACCTGCTGAAAGGCGGTGAAACCGTGTGGATGGACGGCCCGCTGACACGCTCGGTGCGCCAGGGCGGCATATGTTACCTCGACGAGATCGTCGAGGCGCGCAAGGATGTGGCCGTCGTGCTGCATCCGCTTACCGACGACCGCCGCATCCTGCCGCTGGAGCGCACCGGCGAGGTTCTGCAAGCGCCCTCCGGCTTCATGCTCGTCGTGTCCTACAATCCCGGCTACCAGAACCTGCTGAAAAGCCTGAAGCCCAGCACCCGACAGCGTTTCGTCGCCATTGAATTCGACTTTCTGCCCAAGGAACAGGAAATCGCCGTCGTTTCGCATGAAAGCGGGCTCGATGCGCGCGATGTCGAGCCGCTCGTCGATCTCGCCCACCGGCTGCGCGGCTTGAAAGGTCACGATCTGGAAGAGGGCGTCTCCACCCGCCTGCTCGTCTATTGCGCCAGCCTCATCGATACCGGCCTTCCCGCCCGCCAGGCCGTGCGCGCGGCGATGATCGAGCCGCTGACCGACGAGCCTGACGTGAAGGCCGCGCTGCATGAAGTCGCGGATGCGATCATCCGATAGGGCGCATTTATATCCATACCGGAATGCGCGGCGAGGCCCGCGCATTCCGGCCCGATGCCATGAGGATAAACCATGCTGGACTTTCTGGAACTGGAAGAAACCGTCGGCCGCGCCTGGCACAGGCTGATCGGCGAAACCGGCACATGGTTGCGCTTTCCAGATCATGCCGTGAAGCTGGAGGACATGCAGGCCGTGCTGGCCATCTGTTTCCGCGGTTTTGGCGGTGAACATGCGGTGCAGATCGCCCCGGCGCGCGCGCGCACCTCCACGCACCGGCTGAGGCTTCGCCAGCGCATGGGCCTTGGCGAGGAGAAACTGGCCCAGCCCGGCCGCGATCACGCCACGCTGATGCTGCCGCCGGTGCTCGATCTGTTTCCCGACCGCCGCCTCAACCGCGATCTCTATCTCTGGCTCGCGGCCGCCATGGCGATGATGCCGCTTCAACCGGTCATGGTCGCCGACCCGCTGCGCAACGATCTTGCCCGGCTCGACAGCGCCGCAGAACTGGCGGAAGCTGTCATCCGTGCCTTCCCCGGAATGAAGACCCGTTATCGGCGGCTTTGCGCTGCCCTGCTCGCGGTGCGCCAGAAGCGGCCGCTGCCGCAGGCCGAGCAGCAGGTGGAACAACGAGTGCTCTCCATGCTGGCGGAAGCGGCGGGGATCGAGGGCCACACACCGCCCGCCGGCTTCCCGGTCAAAGCGCCGCCGCGCTACCTGCCCATGCTGCCGGTTCCGCTCTGGCCGGACACGCTGCTGCGCGAAACCTCCGAGGCGCGGCAGGGCGAAGACCAGCCGGCGGCGAGCGCCGCGCCGCAGGGGGCGGAAGCGGCCCGCCATATCGCCGTGCGTGAAAAGGCGGAGAACCGGCAGACCGAGCGAAGCCCCTTCATCCTCAACCGTTTCGAAAAGATCCTTGCCATGGCCGAGATGGTCAATGTCGACCGTCCCGGTGACGACAGCGACGATGCCGACGGCAGTGCGGCCGACGAGCTGGACGACATGACGCTTGGAGAAAGAAAGGGACGTCCTTCCGCCCGCTTCCGCTTCGATCTCGACCTGCCGCCCGAAGCGCTGGATCATACGCCGCTGACGGCGGAACTGACCTATCCCGAATGGGATTATCGCAGTGGCACCTACCTCGCCAACCATTGCCGGGTCATCGCCTCCCGTGCGAAGGGTGCTGAGACGGCACCGGAACCCGACCCGGACACCAGGAGCCTTATCCGCCGGGTCAGGCGGCAGTTCGAGGTACTGAGGCCACGTCACGAAATGCTGCGAGCCCAGCTTGACGGCAACGATCTCGATCTTGACGCGGTGGTTCGCGTCAGAAGCGACATCGCCGCCGGCGGACAGGGCAGCGACCGCATTCATATGGCAAGCCGCCCGCAGGCGCATGATCTTGCCGTGACGATCCTCGTCGACGTATCGCTGTCGACCGACGCCTGGTTCGACAATCGCCGAGTGCTGGACGTGGAAAAGGAAGCGCTGCTGGTGCTTGCCCACGGGCTTTCCGCCTGCGGCGACAGTCACTCGATCCTGACCTTCACCTCACGCCGCCGCTCCTGGGTGCGGGTGGAGACAGTGAAGGATTTCGATGAACCGATGGGCCACACTATCGAGCGTCGCATCGCGGCGCTGAAGCCCGGCTTCTACACCCGCATCGGTCCCGCCATCCGCCACGCCAGCGCCAAGCTGCATGAAAGACCGGAGCGCCGCAAGCTGCTTCTGTTGCTGACGGATGGCAAGCCGAACGATGTCGATCATTATGAAGGTCGCTTCGCCATCGAGGACAGCCGCCGTGCCGTTTCCGAGGCAAGGCGCTCGGGCGTCAGCGTCTTCGGGGTGACTGTCGACAGCAAGGCGCAGTCCTATATTCCGGCCATGTTCGGCCAGAACGGTTATGCCATCGTCAGCAGGATAGCGAAGCTGCCATCGGCGCTGCCGGCAATCTATCGCAGCCTTGCCGGCTGAAGCCTGTCGCGCAAACAGACCTGACGAATCTCAGGTTTATTTGCGCGGCGACAATGTCTCCCAACCGCACGGCGGATAGGTTTTTCCAGTCCGCCGGCCGGCCGCACCGCCGGACATCATTCCATCCGCGGCCGTGGAGCCAGCCTATGTCCGAAGCCCAAACTGCAACCAATATCGATGTGCGCATCATTCCGCACCGCGAACGCCATCCGCGCATTTTCGGCGCGCTCGGCGCATTGGCTCAAGGGCAATCGCTGCAGATCACCAGCGATCATGATCCCCGTCCGCTGCTTTATCAGCTTGCCACCAATTTCCCCGGTGAATTTGGCTGGGAATATCTCGAACAGGGCCCGGAAGTCTGGCGTCTCGATATCGGCCGGCTGGAAGAGCAGGCCGAAGGCTCCGAGGACGATATGTCCGGCTGCGAATGCTGCTGCGGATCCGAGCATTGACCCCAGCGCCTGCGGCATGGTGAAAAGACCTCTGGCGGACGGCTCATGCCGCCGCCAGCCGACTAACGAGGTGAAGCAATGACGGAAATGATCAGGGAACTCGATGTCCGGCCGCTTTTGCAGAGCGGCGGCGAGCCCTTTCCGGCAATCATGGAAGCCGTGGCCGGGCTTGCGCCGGGTGAGGCGCTGCGATTATTGGCCACCTTCCGGCCCGTTCCGCTGTTCAAGGTGATGGCCGAGCGCGGTTTTAACCATCAGGTCCGGGAAATCGGCGGCGGCGACTGGGAAGTGCTGTTTACGCCGCAATCCAGTGAAGCCGAGCAGATTTCCGTTTCGCCGGCGCTTGCGGGCAATGCCGAAGAGCCGCAGATATGGCCAGACCCGGTCATCTATCTCGATCTCAGCGACGAGGCGACCGGGGGGCAGGCGAGCCGTACGCTTGCCGCACTTGACCGTCTTGCGCCGGGCGCCGTGATCTTCGTGCTGATGCCGCAGGAACCGACCTTCCTCTACCCGGAGCTTCTGGCCCGCGGCCATCAATGGGCCGGCAATTTCGACGAGGCGCGCACGGCGTTTCGCATCTTCATCCGCGCCGGGGCCGGCGCACATTAAACCATCGGGTATCCTCGATAACGAAACGCCCCGGAAATTGCTTCCGGGGCGTTTCGTTTTGGCGGTTTAGCAACGAACCCGACTACGCTTTCAGCGGTTTGCGCTCACGCATCAGTATCGGCCCGTATTCAACGCAGAAGAGACCGAAACCGACGATCCAGAGAAGCGCCGAGCAGGCGTAAAGATGCATCATGGCGCCCGGGAAGAACTCGGCCGCAGGTCTCAAGAGCGCGCAGGCGATCAGAGATACATAAGCTGCGATGGTGACGCTGCTGGCCGCAAGCTTGCGTCCGGTGTGGCCAAGGCTTGCTCTCGTCATGACCGCAAGCATCATGCAGCCGATGACGCCGACAGTGAAGATGTGCAGGACGGACCGCGTGTCCATGACATCGAGAGCCGCCAGCGCTATGGCGATGAAACCGGCGGGGATAAAGGCATAGGCCACATGCAGCACCACCAGCACCTGCTCAGGCCAGGTCGTCCAGCCGCGCCAGCGAATGAGACGCACGGCGTGCATGAAAGCTGCCAGAAGTGCCGTGGGCACGGCCACCATGCTCTCGGGTTCCATTGTCCAGACGGCCAGCGCCGCGATGCCGGTGAGGATGGCGGCGGTGTCGAAGCCATTATAGGGCACAGGAAAATCCGTGCGGCCGAAACGGTTCAGCCAGTTGCGAGTGAAACTCGGCACGATCCGGCCGCCGACGATAATGACGAGCACGGTGTAGGCCGAAACGGCAAGGCGGGTCGCCATCTGGCTCAGGTCGCCTTCGATCGCCGCCACATGGAAAATGATATTGGCGACGGAAAGCGCCAATAGCCCGCCCAGCACTTTGAGGTCCTTCCACTTGCGCCCGGCAATGACCTCGCGCGCGCAGATCGTGAGAAGTGCCGGCAGGAAAAGTCCGTCAACGGCTGCGGCGGTGACCACGCCCACCGTGTCCGGCACGAGCAGGAAAATCCGGCCCGCGCACCAGAGCGCAAACAGCCAGACCAGCGGTTTGCCCGACACCGGCAGCCGCCCCGTCCAGTTCGGCACAGCCGTCAGTAGAAAGCCGGCCAGCACCGCCGAAGCGAAACCAAACAGCATCTCATGGGAATGCCAGTTCGGCGCACCGTAATCTCCGCCGATGTCGACAAGGCCGGAAAGGGCTGCGATCCACAACACCATCGCCACGATGGCCCAGATGGCGCCGCCGAGGAAAAATGGCCGGAAGCCATAAGAAAAGATAACCGGGCCGGTGCGTGCCAGCCCCCTTGGAATGCCGCCCTTTGGCCGGCTGCGCCCTTCGGTGAGAACGGTTTGGCTGCCACTCATTGTAATGCTCCTCGTTTGGTCTTGACATATGTCTAGACGCAAGCCCGTCTCGCTTCTTTGCGAACAGGCAAAGAGGAGGTGCGACGCCTCCGCATGAAGCCGTAACCGCCTGCCAAAATGTCGCAGGTGGCCCGACGCGCAGTTTGCTCCATCTCAAATTGTATTTCCGCCCCTCCGCTACAAATGCTGTGACAGAGCGAAACATGCTCTGCCCTAAGAGGGACAGGAGAAATATGATGACGGAAACCTTCCACATCACACGGCGTAATATTCTCGCAGGCGCAGCATTTGCAGGGGCTGTAGCCCCCATGGTCATACCATCGGCGGCGAGCGCGGCAGAGGAAAAGAAGGCCGCAGCCAAGCCATTGACGAGCGCGGAGATTGCAGCGCTTCCTCGCGTAAAGGTTGATCTCGTCAAGCCGCCTTTCGTGCACGCCCATACGCAGAAAGCCGAAGGCGGACCGAAGATCGTCGAGTTCACCTTGACGATCAAGGAACAGAAAATGGTCCTCGACGACAAGGGCACCGAGGTCCATGCCATGACGTTCAACGGCTCTGTTCCCGGGCCCCTGATGGTGGTGCATCAGGACGACTATGTCGAACTGACCCTCATCAACCCCGATACCAATGAGCTGCAGCACAATATCGATTTCCACTCGGCCACCGGCGCGCTCGGCGGCGGCGGGCTCACCATCGTCAACCCCGGTGAAAAGGCGATCCTGCGGTTCAAGGCCACCAAGGCCGGCGTCTTCGTCTATCACTGCGCACCTCCCGGCATGGTGCCGTGGCATGTCACCTCGGGCATGAATGGCGCGATCATGGTGCTGCCGCGCGAGGGCCTGACGGACGGCCACGGCAAGGAGCTTGTTTATGACAAGGTCTATTATGTCGGCGAACAGGACTTCTACATCCCCCGCGACGAGAACGGCAATTTCAAGAAATATGAAAGCGCCGGCGACGCCATGGCCGATACGCTGGAAGTCATGCGCAAGCTGACGCCAAGCCACATCGTCTTTAACGGCGCAGTCGGCGCCCTGACGGGGGAACACGCCCTTCAGGCCGCCGTGGGCGAAAAGGTGCTGATCGTGCATTCGCAGGCGAACCGCGATACCCGCCCGCACCTCATCGGCGGCCATGGCGATTATGTCTGGGCGACGGGCAAATTCCGCAACCCGCCGGATCTCGACCAGGAAACCTGGTTCATCCCCGGCGGCACGGCGGGCGCGGCCTTCTATACCTTCGAGCAGCCCGGCATCTATGCCTATGTCAACCACAACCTCATTGAAGCCTTCGAGCTGGGCGCGGCGGCCCACTTCAAGGTGACGGGTGAGTGGAACAACAGCCTGATGCAAGCGGTGCTCGCTCCGTCGAGCATCTAACGCGCCCGGAAGCGCGCCGCCGCCAACAGAGTGCGGCGCGCTTCCTTTCTGCTCTCTACGGCCTGAAGGCAGGCCCGAACTTTGGCGTTCCCAAAACGCAGGCAGGTTCCCATGGGCATTCCCGGCAGCAGCCATTTTCCAAATGCCGTCTCGCTCCTTTTGCCGCTCTCGCTTGCCACGCTGCTCGCGACGGCGATCGGTTTCCAGTCAGGGATCATCCGCAGCGACACTGATCCACGCGCAGCCATGGCGCCGCCGCAGGTCGTTACCGTGCCTGCTGGCAGTTTCACCTACCGGGCGGAAGGCGAATATTTCCGCAATGGTTATGCCGTCGATGGCCCGATGGTCGACGTAACGATGCGGCAAAATCTGACGATCATGAAATATCAGGTGTCGAGCGCGGATTATGCGCGCTGCGTCGCCGAAGGCGGCTGCCAGCAGCCGGAACCCGGCTTTGCCGCTCCGGTCGGCGGCGAGATACCGGCAACCGGCATCAGCCAGGATGATGCCCACGCCTATGCCGCATGGCTGAGCGAGCGGACGGGCACCACCTGGCGCCTGCCGAGTGATACTGAACTGGCCTTCGCCGCCGGCTCGCTTTTTCCTGACGAGACGCTTGGCGTAGCTGCCGATAGTGAGAACCCGGCCTTGCGCTGGCTGGCGGACTACGAGCGGCAGACCAGCCGCAAGGCCTCGGGCAATCCCGTTCCGCAATCCTATGGCAGCTTCGGCGAAAACGAATATGGCCTTGCCGATTTCGGCGGCAATGTCTGGGAATGGACCTCGAGCTGCAGCCGGCGTGTGACGCTTGGCAAGGATGGCGAAATGCTGGATACCGTCGCCTCCTGCGGTATTCCCGTCGCTTCGGGAAAACACCGTGCGGCGATGAGCGCCTTCGTCAAAAACCCGAAAAGCGGCGGCTGCGCGGTCGGCGTGCCGCCTGATAATCTCGGTTTCCGGCTCGTGAAGGATACGCGCTGGTATGCGCCGCTTCTCGAAAAGCTTCGCGCAGCCGCTCTGATTTCTTGATAATCGTCAATTAAAACAATTAGTTGATTCATATCATTTGATCTTCTTCAGCCGGTGATAGTGCTGTATTGTGAGGATACAGAAAAGGCCGACACCCGGGTGCCCATTGCGGGAACCGTGGCGGCGGCCGACCACCGGAGAGGGTGCAAGTGAAGATTGACCGAAGCGTCATCCGGTCGCTGGCCTTGTTTGCCAAGATGGCCGACGATGAGCTGGACGGACTGCTGACCCACGCCACATCCCGGCTCGTGCCGGCGGGCGAAGCCATTTTCGAGCAGGGCCGGCCGGCCACGCATTTCTTCCTGCTCATCCACGGCCGTCTGAAGGTAACGCAGGTGACCCATGACGGTCAGCAGATCATCGTGCGCGTGGTGCATCCCGGCGATCTCTTCGGTTTCGCAAGGGCGCTGCAGCGGGCCGATTATCCCGGCACCGCAACGACGGCTGCCGAAAGCGTGATCCTGTCCTGGCAGACGGATCTCTGGCCGCAATTCGTCGAGCAGAACCCGCATCTTGCCGTCTCAGCCATGCAGACAATCGGCCAGCGTCTCGAGGAAGCCCATACGCGCATCCGCGAAATGTCGACGCAGGAAGTGGAGCGCCGGGTGGCCCATGCCGTGCTGCGCCTTTCGCAGCAGGCGGGCCGCAAGGAGGTGGACGGCATCCGTATCGACTTCCCGATTTCGCGTCAGGATATCGCCGAAATGACCGGCACGACGCTGCACACCGTTTCGCGCATCCTCAGCAGCTGGGAGACCAAGGGGCTGGTGCAGGGCGGGCGGCAGAAGCTTCTGGTCTGCAATCTGCCGGGCCTTGCCCAGCTGGCGGAAGGCGAAGCCAGCCAGGTGTAGAGTGGAGGCGCCTGCCTCCATGTGCTTGGCCTTCGCCAAGGGTGGGCCTCGACCGGGTAGCCCCCGGCTCTCACTCAACCGGCTTTGAGGCCGCGCTTTCAATATAGGCGATGAGATTGTCCAGATCTTCCGGCTTGCTGATGCCGGCCAGCGCCATCTTGTTTCCGGGGATTTTCTTTTTTGGCGCGCTCAGGAAATCCCGCAATTCCTCCGGCGTCCAGACGAGACCGTCCTCGCCCGCTTTTTTCATCGCACTCGAATAAGTATAGTCAGGCACGCCGCCCGCCGCCCGGCCAATGATGCCGTTAAGCTGTGGACCGATCCTGTTTTTCGCGCCCTCGCCGATGGCGTGACAGGCGGAACAGCGCTTGAAGACCGTCTCCCCCTTGGCAACATCGCCCTCCGAGAGAGCGGGAATGGCGCTTGCGGCGACCATTGCCGCCGCGATGATTATTATATTGCGCATCATGTCATCCTTGTCTTGCCGCTTGAGTGTGGCCCGTCCACAAATGCGGACGGGCCAACAGTTCTCTCTTCAGGTCGTGCCCCAGGCAGGCGTGCCCCTCTTGTAGGAAATGCGGTCTTCGAAACCACCGGGAATCTCGTCGTAGACGAGAACTTCCGTGGCCCCGATCTTCGACGTGAAGAAGCCGAGCAGCGTCAGTTGTTTGACCAGCGTGAAGGCGTGCGGTTTCGCCGGTGTCTGTTCCGCCCTGGCCTGCTTGTCCAGCGCCGAAAGCAGCGCCTGCCGCTGTTCCGCCGTCAGCTCCAGAAAGGCCTTCTTGTATTCGGTCTGGCTGCGCTTCTCGATGTCGGAAATTGCCGAAAGGAAGAGTGTCCGCTGCTCGTCGGTGTAGCAATCGGCTGCATAGACGGCCATGAATGCACCCACTTCGGCATCCTTCGCACCGGGCGTGGAAGTGCGGGGAATGATGGTCTCCGCCACTTCGTCCAGAAAGCGGATTTCCTCCGGTGTAAAGACATGGCCAGCGCCGGCAGGCTTGGCAGCATTTTCCGCGGCCGTCAGGACATCCGCGCCGATCAGCGGAAGGCCGGTGGCAATGGCTATCAGTTTCAGCAGTTCGCGTCTGTTCATCACAGGTTCCCCTTCTTGCGTTCGGAAACGGCAAATTCGGCGGCACGCGCCGTCAGCGCCATGTAGGTCAAAGACGGGTTGACGCAGGAAGCCGAGGTCATGCAGGCACCATCAGTCACAAAGACGTTCTGTGCATCCCAGACCTGGTTGTTGCCGTTGAGGACGGAGGTTTTCGGGTCGCGCCCCATGCGGGCCGTTCCCATTTCGTGAATGCCCATGCCGGGTGCATAGCTGCCCCTGGAGGGTTTGACGTTCTTGATGCCGACCGCCTCGAACATCTCGACGGCGTCATTGACCATGTCTTCGCGCATGTCGAGTTCGTTCTGCTTCATCTCGACATTCATGGAGAGGACCGGCAGGCCCCATTTGTCCTTCTTCTCATGATCGAGCTTCACGCGGTTCTCATGGTAGGGCAGCATTTCGCCGAAAGCGGTCATGCCGATGGTCCAGCCGCCCGGCTCGGTCAGCGCTTCCTTGTAATCGGCTCCGATATTGAGCTCGGCGATTTCCCGTTCCCAGCGCGAACGGCTGGCCGAGCCCTGATACCCGAAACCACGCAGATATTTGCGCTTGTCGTCGCCGGTATTGCGGAAACGCGGAATGTAGAAACCCGCGGGACGGCGGCCCTTGAAGTAGAAGTCCTCGAAACCTTCCACCTGGCCTGTCGCACCCATGCGGAAATGGTGGTCCATCACGTTGTGGCCGAGTTCGCCGGAGCTGCTGCCAAGCCCGCCTTCCCAGACATCGGTGGCCGAATTCATCAGCACCCATGTCGAGTTCAGCGTCGAGGCGTTCAGGAAGATGATGTCGGCGGTGTATTCATAGGTCAGGTTGGTTTCTGCGTCGATGATCTCGACACCGCGCGCCTTCTTCTTGTCCTTGTCGTAGAGGATTTCCTTGACGATGGAGAAAGGCCTGAGCGTGAGATTGCCGGTGGCGACCGCCGCAGGCAGGGTGGATGCCTGCGTGCTGAAATAGCCGCCGAAGGGACAGCCCAGCCGGCACTTGTTGCGGAACTGACAGCGCGTGCGCTCCTGATCGGGAAGTTCCTGGGTAATGTTGGCGCAGCGCGAATTGATGAGGTGGCGCGTGCCCTTGAACGCTTTCTTCAGCCGGCTGGCCACATCCTGCTCCACGAAATTGAGCGGAATGGGCGGCAGGAATTCGCCGTCAGGGAGAATGTCCAGCCCCTCGCGGCTGCCGGAAATGCCGGCGAAGCGCTCGACATAATCATACCAGGGGGAGACGTCTTCATAACGGATCGGCCAGTCGACGGCGATGCCGTCTTTCGCATTGGCCTCGAAATCCGTCTGCGACCAGCGATAGGTCTGGCGGCCCCAGAGCAGGGAGCGGCCGCCGACATGGTACCCACGGAACCAGTCGAAGCGCTTTTCTTCGACATAGGGCGTTTCCTGCTCATCGGCCCACATGCCGAGCGTTGCCTCTTCCAGCAGGTAATCGCGGCTGAGAACGGGATATTTCGCCTTCATTTCCTGCGTGGCGCGGTTGCGATGGGGATAGTCCCAGGCTTCCTTGTCGGCATTCTGATAGTCGGTGATGTGCTCGATGTTGCGGCCGCGCTCCAGCATCAGGACCTTCAGGCCCTTTTGCGTGAGTTCCTTTGCGGCCCAGCCTCCACTGATGCCCGAGCCGACAACAATCGCATCATAATGATTGTTTGCCATGATAACTCCTCCGATGTGAGCTTGGAAAAAACGACAGGACAAAGCGCTTCCCGTCGCGACGCGGCGGAAACTGGTTATGTGTCTGTCGAACCTCATGCGCCCCGGCGAACCGGCCGCCGGGGAGCGGTTCTGGTTTTACTGGCAGTGTTTACTGAAGGGTCGGCAGGCGTTCGCTCAGGAACGCATTGCCCTTGGTCACGACGGCTTCGGCATCGAGCGGAAGGTCGTGTTCAAGGATGAACCATTTTGCGCCGGCCTGTTTTGCCGCCGGCAGGATCGTCTTCCAGTCGAGCGTGCCGGTGCCGAGTGTGGCGAAGCCGCGCTCGTTTTCCGCCGTTCCCGCAGGCGCATTGTCCTTGGCGTGGATGGCAAAAACCTTGCCCTTCAAGGTGCCGAGGAATTCGGCCGGATCATTGCCGCTGCGCGCCACCCAGGCGACATCGACTTCGGCCTGCAATTTCGGGCCTGCCGCATCGAGCAGCAGTTCCAGCGCCGTCTTGCCGTCGAACTTGACCATTTCAAAGTCGTGATTGTGGTAGGCCATGGAGAGGCCTGCCGCAGACAGTTTGTCCGCATATCCGCCGAGCTCCTTGCCGAAGGCGGTCCAGCCTGCGGCGTCCTTCGGACGGTCTTCCGGCTTCAGGAAAGGCACGGTCACGACGGGATTGCCGACGGCCTTCTGCTCGGTGATGACCTCGTCGAGATTGCCGCGCAGCTTATCGATCGGCACATGCGAAGAAATGACCTTGATCTTGTGCTTTTCGAGAAGCGTGTTCAGTTCGCTGGCGCTGACCTTCTGCATGTCCACCGTTTCCACGGCGGAAACGCCTGCGCGGTTGAGGATGGCAAGCTGTTCTTCCAGCGTTCCGGAATTGCGCAGCGTGTACATCTGCGCGGCGATCGGCAGCGTCTTGCTGTCATCGGCAAAAACCGGATTTGCGAAACCGGCCGCCAGTCCGACGACGAATGCCATGCCTGCAAGTTTTGACTTGAACGTTTTCAAACGCGTAACTCCCTTTCCGTTTGATCAATGTGACGACACGCCCACCCTTCCCGGTCTCCTTGACCGGGCAGGTGCCGGGCACAGCCTCCGGTGCCCTGCGTCGTCTCCTCCAATAGGCTGCGACCTAGATGTCGATTTTGACCCAGGTCGAGGTCTGGCTGGAGCGGACGGCGGCATCGATGAATGCGAGACCCGCAAGGCCGTCCTCCATGCCGGGGTAAATCACCTCCCCGGCGGCTGTTTTTCCCTCCCTTTTGGCGATGATTGCATCTGCGGCTTCGCGGTAGATCGTCGCAAAACCCTCGAGATATCCTTCCGGGTGCCCTGACGGCACGCGGCTAACACGGTTGGCGGCAGCTCCCGCGCCCGCACCGTTGCGGGTGATCAGCCGCTTCGGCTCCCCATAAGGCGTGAACCACAGCTCATCCGGCACGCGGTGGTGCCATTCAAGCCCGCCTTTATCGCCATAGACCCGGAGCGACAGGGCGTTTTCATTGCCGACCGCGATCTGGCTTGCCCAGAGCATGCCCTTGGCGCCGCTTTCGTAACGCAAGAGAATATTGGCGCTGTCATCCAGCTGCCGGCCCGGCACGAAGGAGGTCAGATCCGCATAAAGGCTGCTGGGGATTTCGCCCGTGACGAAGGCGGCAGCGTTGAAAGCGTGCGTGCCGATATCGCCGATTGCCCCGCCCGCGCCGGAGCGGCTGGGGTCCGTGCGCCATTCCGCGCCCTTCGCCCCGATCTTTTCAACCGCTTCGGTCAGCCAGTCCTGCGCATATTCGGCCTGGACGTGACGCAGCTTGCCGATATCGCCACTGGCAATCATCTCCCGCATCTGCCGCAGCATGGCATAGCCGGTGTAATTATGCGTCAGAATGAACAGCCTGTCGGATGCCCCGACGATTTTGGCCAGTTCCTTCGCCTCCTCCAGTGTCGCGGTCACCGGCTTGTCGCAGATGACGTGGATCCCGGCCTCGAGAAAGGCCTTGGACGGGGCGAAATGAAGGTGGTTGGGGGTCACGATGGCGACCGCCTCGATTCCGTCTTCACGACCGGCCTCAACCGCCGCCATCTCCTCAAACGAGGCATAGGAGCGCTCCGGCGCGATGCCGAGCAGCGTTGCCGAAGCGCTAGCACGCGCCGCATCGGAAGAAAGCGCGCCGGCCACGAGTTCGTAACGGTCATCCAGCCGGGCGGCGATGCGATGCACCGCACCGATAAAGGCGCCCTGACCGCCGCCGACCATTCCGAGACGGATGCGGCGGCTATCGAATTTTTTTGTAACGGAGGACATGGCTATCCCTTTCAAAGTCCGAGAAGGCGGCGATTGGCGGCATCATCGACGCCGCTTTTGGCGAAATCGTCGAAAGCCCGCTCGGTCACGCGGATGATGTGGTTTTCAATGAAGGCTACGCCCTCACGCGCGCCATCTTCCGGGTGCTTCAGCGCGCATTCCCATTCCAGCACCGCCCAGCCGTCGAAGTCATATTGGGTGAGCTTGGAAAAGACTGCGCCGAAATCCACGTGCCCGTCGCCCAGCGAACGGAAACGCCCCGGCCGGTCGACCCAGCTCTGATAACCGCCATAAACGCCCGAGCGGCCCGTCGGATTGAACTCGGCATCCTTGACGTGAAAGGCGCGGATACGCTCGTGATAGATGTCGATGAAATCGAGATAATCCATCGCCTGCAGCACGAAATGCGAGGGATCGTAGAGGATGTTGGCGCGTGCATGGTTGCCGGTGGCGTCAAGAAAACGCTCGAAGGTGACGCCGTCATGCAGATCCTCACCCGGATGCAGTTCATAGCAGAGATCGACACCATTCTCCTCGAAAGCATCGAGAATGGGTGTCCAGCGCTTGCCGAGTTCGGCAAAGGCCATTTCGACAAGACCAGCCGGACGCTGCGGCCACGGATAAACGAACGGCCATGCGAGCGCACCGGAGAAAGTCGCATGGCTTTTGAGGCCAAGATGCCGCGACGCCTTCGCCGCACACTTCAGCTGGTTGACCGCCCATTCCTGCCGCGCCTGCGGTTTGCCGCGCAGTTCGGCCGGTGCAAAACCGTCGAACATTTCATCATAGGCCGGGTGAACGGCCACGAGCTGGCCCTGAATATGGGTCGAAAGCTCGGTGATCTCGACGCCTATCTCGGCCAGACGGCCCTTGATATCGTCGCAATAGGTCTTGGAGGCGGCGGCTTTCTCGAGATCGAAGAGCTTGGGATCGGTCGGCACCTGAATGCCCTTGTAACCGAGGGAAGCCGCCCATTGGCCGAGATTGTCGAGCGTGTCGAAGGGGGCTTCGTCCCCGACAAATTGCGCGAGGAAAATCGCCGGGCCTTTGATCGTCTTCATGTCCTTACACTCCTTGCATTCACAATTCCGATTGGCCGCTATCGGTGCGGCGGGCGGCAGGGCGCGACCGAGCCGCGCACCACCAGTTCCGTATCCAGCACGATGGTTTCGGCCGTGCGTTTGCCGTTCAGCCGGTCCACCATCAGCGCCATGGCCTTGCGGCCCATCTCCTGCCGGGGCTGGCGCACCGTCGTCAGCGGCGGTTCGAAGGCATTGGCGAAGATGATGTCGTCGAAGCCGATGACCGAGACATCGGACGGAACCGACAGGCCCCTGCCCCGCAACTCGCTGATCGCACCGATCGCCATCTGGTCGCTCGATGCGAAGATCGCGGTGAAGGCAATGCCATTTTCAAGAAGACCTGCAATCGCCTGACGGCCGGCCTCGATGCTGTAATCGCCCGTCACAACAAGTTCGTCGGCATAAGCGATACCGGCCTCGGCAAGTGCATCGCGGTAACCGTCGAAACGCTCCTGCGCCAGACTTTCCGGCACGGGACCGGCCAGATGCACGATCTTTTTGTGTCCGGCCTCGATAAGGTGGCGCATGGCGTTGATGGAGGCGGCGCGGTTATCGACCTTGACGGTCGGCAGCGCGAGGCCGGGCACCGTTTCCGACGCGATGACGATGGGCGGCAGCGCATCGCCCTGATCGAGAAGCTCGGACGGGAACTGGCCAGTCATCAGGATCAGGCCGTCGGCATGTTTCTGGCGCACCATGTCGATATGGGTCGCCACGCGGTGCTCGTCGTTGCGGGCGTCACCCATCAGCACCTTGAAACCCGCTTCGCCGGCCGCTTCCTCCACACCCTTGTAGATTTCGAGATAAAACGGGTTACCGATATCGCGAACGAGAAGGATGACGGTGTTGTTGGATTGACGCCGGAAGCTCGCCGCCTGCGCATTGGGAACGAAGTTCGCCTGCCGGACGGCGTCGAAAACCTTCTTTCGGGTTTCCGGGCGAACCTTGTCGGGTTGCTGCAGCGCCCGCGATACGGTCGCGATCGAAACGCCCGCGAGAGCTGCAACTTCCCTGATATTCGAACCTTGGTCTTTGCTCATCTGTCACACACGCAACTGCTTTTGGCGGCCATAAAGCAGCATCAGCGCTAGCAACGTGACACCGAATATGATCTGCCGTGCCCATACATCGAGGTTGAGCGTTATCAGTACGCTTTGCAGAATGGTGAGCGCAACTGCCCCGGCCATGGTTCCGACATATCCGCCCGCACCGCCCGCAAGCGAGGTGCCTCCGATGACGACAGCGATGATCGACGGAAGCACATATTGGTCGCCAACGGAGATGAAGGACGTGCCGGTGTAACCGATGACGCAGACCCCGGTCAGCCCGGCAAACAGGCCGGACAGGCCGTAAAGCAGCGTGCGGATCAGGGAGACGGGCAATCCGGTGAGCGTCGCCGCTCTCTCATTCGAGCCGATGGCATAGATGGCGAAACCGAAGGCCGTGCGGCGCAGCACGAACAGCATGATAGCGGCGATGCCCAGCCAGACGAAGAGCACGCCGGGAATGCCGAAGATGAACGGACGGTTGATGAAGCCCGCCAGCAGCGGTGCCGCCGCACCTGATGGAACGCCCTGCGAATAAACCACCAGACCGCCCTGAATGACCGCCGTCATGCCGAGCGTCATCACCAGCGGCGGAATACGCACGAAGGTGATGCCGAGACCATTGATGAGGCCGATCAGGAAGGGAATGCCGCCCGCAACGAGAATGGCAAGCGGAATGCCGGCATTCTGGCCGTTCATCATGTTGCCGGCAAGGACCGCGCCGAGCGAGATCATCGCACCAACGGAAAGATCGATGCCTTCGCGTCCGCCGAGGATGACCAGGTTCTGCCCCGCCGCGACGATGCCGAGAATGGCGGCGATGGTCAGCAACCGCACGATCTGCGAGCCCTGTGCAAAACCGGGCGAGAGCAATTCCCCGACCAGCAAAAGGAAGGCGGACGCGCCAATGGCAATGGTCAGAGGATCGGTGAGAAGGGTTTTGAGTTGCAAGCCGGGATTGGTCATATCAACGCCTCGTCACCAGAACACCGCCGGCAAGAGCCGTCAGCACGATCAAACCCTGCACCAGTGTCTGGTACTCAAAGGGCAAGCCCGCAAAGAAAATCACATTCCCGATCATGCCCAGCACGAGTGCGCCCGCAATCGACCCGGTCGAACTGCCGAAGCCGCCGGAAAGCGCAGTGCCGCCCAAGACCACCGCCGAGATGGAGGAGAGCGCCAGACTTGCGCCGAGAAGCGGATCGCCCGAGGCCGTCTCGCCGGTGAGGCAGAGCGCTGCCAGCGCCGAGAACAGACCGGAGATCATGTAGGCGCCAATGCGGATGCCGGAGAGGCGCAGGCCCGTCTGGAAGGCTCCGGTGCGATTGCCGCCGACCGCCAGGAGATGCGTGTGAAACGGAATACGCGACACGATCAGCGTGAAGGCGATGCCGGCCACGAGCACCCACAGCACGAAGGGCAC
This sequence comes from Agrobacterium sp. LAD9, assembly GCF_003031125.1. Taxonomy (NCBI): domain Bacteria; kingdom Pseudomonadati; phylum Pseudomonadota; class Alphaproteobacteria; order Hyphomicrobiales; family Rhizobiaceae; genus Agrobacterium; species Agrobacterium sp. LAD9. Next base: position 110,456 of record NZ_PHGS01000018.1, read on the forward strand.
GCCGATGAAGCTGCCGGAATAGGTCTGCCAAAAGGCTTCCGGCACCGGAAGACCCGCCTGCGGCAGCACCCAGATCGCCGTCCCGGCGAAGATGATGCCTGTCGCAAAAGTCGTGACAATCGGCTGGAAACGCAGGCCGGAGATGAAGAGGCCATTGACCAGTCCACAGAGCAGCCCGACAGCCGCACCCGCCGCCATGCCGGCAAAGACGGCGCCCGTCGTACCACCCAGCGCCGCGATGACACTGACGGTAACGACATTGGCGAGCGCCACGATGCTGCCGACCGACAGATCGATATCTCCCGCCAGAATGACATAGGTCTGGCCGATGGCCACCAGAATCAGCGGCAGAAACGTCGTCAGGTTCGATTGCAGCACGGATGGCTGCACGAAAGACGGCTGCAGAAACGTGTTGACGGCAACGAGAACGGCCAGAACCACGAGGGTGATGATCCAGGGTTGCCTGCGCAGAAAACCGGAAGAGCTCATGCGGCGTCTCCATAAGCGGCGCGGGTCATGTTTACGGATGTCATGTCGGCTCCGGTCAGTTCCGCGGAGATGCGCCCGCCATTGAAGACGAGAATGCGGTCGGCATATTCGAGGATTTCCGCATCTTCCGAGGAATAGAGAAGAATGGTCGCGCCGGCATCGGCCTGCTGCCGCATCAGCGCGAAGAGATCGGCCTTCGCACCGAGATCGATGCCCTTGGTCGGATCATCGAGCAGCAGCAGTTTTGGTGCGGTGGCAAGCCAGCGGGAAATGAAGATCTTCTGCTGGTTGCCGCCGGAAAGCGTGCCGATCGGCATATCCAGGCCGGCAAATTTCGTTTTCATGTCATCCGCGACCTTCTGCACGCGCGGCTTCAGCGTCGCGGGCCGGATCAGCCGCATCTTTTCGCGCACCATGAGGGCCGCAACGAGATTTTCGAAGATCGACCGGCCCTGAAGCGACGCGTCACGCCCGCGGTCACCCGAGACATAGGCAAAACCACTATGAACGGCCTGAGAAGGCTTACCGATGGTGATGTCACTGCCCTCGAACCGGATTTGCCCCGTTGCAAACGGGCTGGCGCCAAACAAGCCCTTCAGCAAGGCCGATTGTCCCTGCCCCTGCAGACCGGCCAGACCGACGATTTCGCCCGGATAGGCTTCAAGACTGACGCCACGCACGCCCTCGCCCGCAACATCCGTTACCTTGAGGCTGGGGACTGCGGCGGCACGCCCCTGCTGGCGAGCCGGTGCTGCGCGGACATCGCCGACCATATCGTGCACGACGGCCTCGCGGCTGGTGGTGGCCGTATCCAGTTCGGAAATCGTCGCGCCATTGCGCATCACGGTGATGCGGTCGCAGACGGCAAAGACCTCATCGAGACGGTGGGAAATCATGATAGTGGAGACGCCGTCGGCCTTCTTGGCCCGAAGTATCCCGAAAAAGCGCTGCGACTGGCGGCCATCGAGCGCCGCCGTCGCCTCGTCCATGATCATCAGGCTGGCATTCTGGGCGAATACCTTGAGGATTTCGACAAGCTGGCGCTGATCCGGAGGCAGCGTGCCGACGATCGCATCCGGCTCCAGCCCTTCGCCAGCCACGCCGTCAAACAGCGCGATCAGTCTGCCCGCTTCGGCCTTCAGCGCCTTGCTGTCGACAAAGACGCCGCGTTTCGGCTCACGCCCGAGGAAAATATTGTCAGCGACGGAAAGCTGCGGAATGAGGCTGAGTTCCTGATAAAATAGCGCGACACCGGCATTTTCGGCGTCCCGCGGGCTTTTGAAGCGCACGTCCTCACCGTTGAACCTGATGGTGCCGCTGGTCGGCGCGACCGCGCCTGCAACGATCTTGCAGAGCGTGCTCTTGCCGCAGCCATTGGCGCCCAGGAGCGCGTGAATTTCACCGCGGCCCACGGTCAGCCTGCCGTCCGAAAGCGCACGCACGGCGCCAAAATTCTTCGTTATGCCGGCCGCTTCCAAAGCGTTCGCCATCGCATGTCCCCGAATTGTGTCTGTCGCAGGCGGATGGCCAAGGCCCGGTCCGCGCTCGAATTTCTGGTTCGGGCCGGCGTTCGCCGCCGGCCCGAGACGGATATTACTTGAAGAACTCGCCCGCCTGTTCCGGCGTCACGGTTGCCGTAACGGACCAGTAGCCGGGTTTGCCTTCTGCAGTCTTGATGTTGTCGGCAAGGTTGTCGTTGCTGACGAAGGGGATCGGAATGTAGATGGCGTTGCCATAGGTGCCGCCAAAAATGCCGTCCTTGAATTCCTTGCCCTGCAGCTTCAGGACAGCAACGTTGAGCGCGCTGGCCATGACGCCGGGAGGATTGACCGAAGCGCCGGAATTGAACTTTTCCTTTTCCCAACGGGTCATGAAGTCCTTGCGGATTTCACCGGTTGCGGCAATGTCCTTGGTCTTGCCGGCGGCTTCGATGGCGCGCCATGCACCATCCGCCATGCCGTCCTGAACCCAGACGCCGCTAATATCGGGATAGGTTGCAAGCAGGTTCTGCATGGCCTGCTGGCCCTGCGCCTGATCCCAGCTCGCATTGGCTTCGTTCAGCACCTTGATGTCAGGGTATTTCTTGAACACTTCCCGGTAACCGGCGACGCGGGCTTCGTTGGCGGGGTTGCCGGCGATGCCGTTGATGGCGACGACGCTTCCCTTGCCCTTCAGCGCATCCGCAAGCCATTGTGCGGACTGGGCCGCCCATGCCTTCTGGTCGATGCCGACATAGATCGCATCCTTGGAAGACACTTCCGCATCGGTGGCGATGACGAGAATGTTGCGCGCCTTGGCCTGCGCGAAGATCGGGTCGAAGGCCGTCGGGCTGCCGGGATTGATGAGGATCGCATCAACGCCTTGGTTCATGAAGTTACGGATATGACCGATCTGCCCCTGCACATCGACATTGCCGCTCTGAACGACGACTTCGACCTTGACGCCCTTTTCGCCCCACGCTTTTGCGGCAGCCTGAGCCTCTTCGATCATCTGCGTGCGCCATTCGCTGCCGACGAAGGAATTGGAAAGACCGATCTTGAAGCTCTGCTCCTGGGCGTGCGCGGACGTGCCGGCCGCCAGCACCAAAGCGGCGGCAGCCATCAAATGTCTAAACATGAAATTTGCTCCTCCAAGCACGGTTTTCAACTGATGAAACCGTTTACATCGGCAAATGTAACCGGTTTCATAATTGAGTCAATCCCGAGAATGATTTTTGTTGCGGCGTGCGGAAAGAAGGAAAATGACGGCTGGCAGCGTTCGAAAACCCATATGGAAGAGCGGGATAACCACGCGAGAACGGTCGTGTCATCGGGTTTTCGAGAGGCATATAAGCGTTTCCGGTCGGGCAGATTTTCACTCGGCTGTGGACAAGCGGGGAATTCCCACATCAAATCGCCGCTCGAGACCAGTCAGGAGAACAACCATGGAAATATTGCGCGCGGGAACACGAGCGTCCGGCAAAGGTCCGGATGCCTGGTTCACCGGTTCGGTCCGTATCGATCCGCTCTTCAACCCCTTCGATGCCGAACGGGTGCAGGGTGCTCAGGTGACTTTCGAACCCGGCGCCCGCACCGCCTGGCACACCCATCCTCTCGGCCAGACCCTGATCGTGGTATCCGGCCTTGGCCGCGCGCAGCGTGAGGGTGAGCCGGTGGAGGAGATTCGCCCCGGTGATATCGTCTGGTTTGCACCGGGTGAACGGCACTGGCACGGCGCCGCACCTGATGTGGCGATGACCCATATCGCGCTTCAGGAGGTCAAGGACGGCAAGGTGGTAGACTGGATGGAGCATGTGACGGATGAGCAGTATGGCGCCTGACGCTATTCCGCCGATCTGGCGGATGAATGGCCCGTAGCAGCGTGCGGGAGCGTCAGCAAAATCCGACGCGTCTGGAGCCCCGCGACGTTAGAGAAGCTGTCGCCGGAGCAAGGCCTCCAGCCATTCCGCAAAGACCTGCAACCGCCGCGACAGATGCTGGCGATGCGGATAAAGCAGCGTCATCGGCATCGGTTCGGCCCGATGGGCCGGCATCACCTCGATGAGTTCACCGTTCTCCAGATGCGGCCTCACATCATAGGCAGGTATCTGGATCAAGCCGAGACCGGCAAGGCAGCAGGCGATATAGGCCTCGGCATTGTTGACGGTGACGCGGCCGCGCATGGAAAGCGAATGCAGCGCCTCGCCTTCCACCCACTCCCAGTTTTCCACCCGCCCGCTGGAGGGCGACGCATAGTTGACCGCCCAATGGCGGGAGAGCTCATGAGGCATTTTCGGCGTTCCATAACGCGCGAGATAAGCGGGGCTTGCGACATTGATCAACGGCAGCTTGCCGATCGGCCGTGCGATCAGGCCGGAATCGCTGAGCGGGCCAACCCGCAGCACACAATCGATATTATCCTCCACCAGATCGACGGCGCGGTCGGTAACGCCTAGACTGATGTCGATCTGCGGATAAAGATCGAGAAATTCCGGTAGCGCCGGCGCGATCACCAGTCGACCGATCCGGCCCGGCACGTCTATCCGCAACCGGCCGGAAGGCTGCGCCGCAGTTTGCCGGAAGAGATTTTCCGCATCTTCGACATCGGCGATCAGCCGCTGGCAGCGCTCGTAAAAAGCCGAACCATCCTCCGTCGGCGAGACCTTGCGCGTGGTACGGTTGAGCAGACGTGCACCAACACGTCCTTCCAGTTCCTGTACGGCTGCCGAAACCGATGAGCGTGGAATGCCGAGCGTATCGGCGGCCCGCGTGAAGCTTGCGCAATCGACAACACGCGTGAAGATGCGGAACAGGTCGATACGGTCCAACCGAAAACACCCTATTGTGCGGATTTTCTGACATGTCATATCAGAATGAGCGCCTTTATCACAAAATGCTAGACGATATCCTGCTGCAAAGAAAGCGGTCACCAGCGTGACCGAGCACGGCAAAAGGAGGCCGACCCATGACAGACCATACTCTCAAGGGCAAAACCGTCATCATCGCTGGCGGCGCAAAAAATCTCGGTGGCTTGATTGCCCGCGATTTTGCCGGCCAGGGCGTCCGCGCCATCGCCATCCATTACAACAGCGCCGCAACCAGGGCCGATGCCGACGCAACCGTGGCCGCCGTGAAGGCGGCCGGCGCTGAGGCCGTCGCCCTTCAGGCCGATCTCACCACCGCAGGTGCGGTTGAAAAGCTGTTTGCCGATACCGTCGCCGCCATCGGCCGCCCGGATATCGCCATCAATACCGTTGGCAAGGTGTTGAAAAAACCGATCCTCGACACATCGGAAGCCGAATATGACGAAATGACTGCCGTCAACGCCAAATCGGCCTTCTTCTTCCTGCAGCAGGCGGGTCGTCATGTCAGCGACAACGGCAAGATCTGCACGCTCGTGACCTCGCTCCTGGGCGCTTTCACACCGTTTTACGCCAGCTATGCCGGCACCAAGGCGCCGGTGGAACATTTTACCCGCGCTGCGGCCAAGGAGTTTGGTGAACGGGGCATCTCGGTGACGGCAATCGGTCCCGGACCGATGGACACGCCGTTCTTCTACGGCCAGGAAACGCCGGAGGCACAGGCCTATCACAAGAGCGCCGCCGCTCTTTCCAGCTTCTCGAAAACCGGTCTCACCGACATCGAGGACGTCGTTCCCTATATCCGCTTCCTTGTCACCGACGGCTGGTGGATGACGGGCCAGACCATTCTCGTCAATGGCGGTTACACCACAAAATAGTCGCCGCCGGATCACGCCGGTGGCTTGATACCGCCCGGCATGAGACGGGTCCTGGAACCACGACGCCAAAAAAACACCAAACGCCATCTGGCCTGAAATACACGCACCGGTGTAAAACCCCGTCATCCTGTTGATGGAAACCGGGGGCATCGGATGAATTCAGGGCGTCGTGGAGTTCTCGCATTTCTGGGCGGCCTTGTGCTGGCAAGGCCGTCTCTCAGCGCAGCATCGAGCAAGCCGGCAGCCTTTGCCGCATCCCGCTCCAGTTACAAGCCAAGGCATATCCTCTGCTTTCTCGGCGTGGAAAATGGGCTGGAGGCGCTCCAGAAGAGCGCCAGCGCCGCCATCAATGATTTTGCGCCGGATTTCAGCCTGGATGATGATTATTCACAGGATGAGCCGGACGACCGAATGGAGCGCTCGTTCAATGTCTGCTGGGATCGCGTCGACCCCGACGCCTACCAGCCGGAGGATGAGGAAGCCGTCGCCGGGCATGGCTCGGTGCTTTACGTGCTCAGCCCGCCCATGGATGCCGAAACAGCCGTGAAGACATCCGCAAATGCCCTCAGATTCGTACAGCACATGCTCGATCACGGCGCTGTCGCCGTGAAGGGTGAAAGTGCGGGCGTCGCCCATGGGGCAAGACGCTGGAAGCAGCTCTTCGAGCGGTCGCGTGGCGAGGCGGCCGCCGATGACGGGATGGCGCTTGCCAGAACCTGCCGCCTGGCTTTCGCACGCCGCCCCATAGGAGACGATGCCGAAGGAATGACGAGCGTCGGGTTTCACCTGATCGGCTTGCCCGATGTGCAGGTCCGCTTCATCAAAAAAGACGAAGATCAGCCATCGACGAACGCCGAACAGTTAAAGATCGCCGCGTTGATGGATGATGTTGCCGAGCAAATGTCGCGTGAAGGCGTTGAAGCGGCCGTGAAGGGCCGTCACGCCACCCTCGCCGACGACGACCGGTATGAGGAAGACGAATATAAGTTCAATCCTTTCGGCGTCGTCAGCATTGACGGCTACAAGCTTTAACGCCCCCCCGCGCAGCGGCCTTATGCGGCGGGGGCAGGATCGCTCTCGCCGGCCACCAGAAGCATGGGCCATACGCAATGGCGAGCCTGATCGGGGTAAAAGGGCGCGTAGGCCGGCATGGTCGATAGTAGCGTCTGGGCGACCGTCACACCGAGATCATGCAGGGACATGCGGAAACTGGTGAGGCGGGGTTCCAGAAACTGACCGCGCGGACCGTCGCGGAAGCCGATGACGGCGAGATCGCGCCCCGGTTTCAGGCCAGCTTCTGCAAGCCGGCGATAAAGACCAACCGCCATCAATTCGTAAATCAGCACGATCGCCGTTGGCCGGGGCCGCATCTGCAGCCATTCGCTGGCGGCGTGATAACCGCCCTGCTCGCTTGATTTCGCCCGGATGACCAGAGAAGAATCGTAGGCGATGCCATTGTCTTCCAGCGCGCGCCTGTATGCCTCCAGAAAAACGTAACCGAGATTGATGTCGCTGTCGGGCACGGCAACCGCGATCGAGCGGTGCCCGGCAGCGGCAAGGCGGTTCACGGCGTTTCTCGCAACTCCCTCGAAATCGAGGTCGATCCAGGCGTGACTGTCGCTGGAAGCGGTGCGTCCGAGCGACACGAAAGGCAAGCGGGTCTGCTTCAGGAAATCCACACGCTTGTCAGTCCGCCGGGTCGCGGAAATGATCATCGCATCCACCATCCGGCGCGCCACCATGCGCTTCAAATATTCATCCGGATCCTCTTCCCCCGGACAAGGCAGAACGATGAGATCGAGATTATGTCCGGAAAACACGCTTTGCAGACCATCCGTCACACCCAGAAAGAAGTTGTCGGAGTTTTCAACAGTCTGCGCGTCGCTGCCGGTCATCAGGCCGATGACATTAGTTGTTCCCTGCCGCAGGCTGCGGCCGGACTGGTTGGCGACATAACCCAGCTTTTCCGCCGCTTCGAGAACCCGCCGCCGCGTCTCTTCGTTCACATCCGGCTTGCCGTTCAGGGCACGGGAAACAGTGCCTATCGATATCTCGAGATAATCGGCAAGCTGACGAATTCCTTTCATGCACTCCCCTCCCAGGCCCGACGCGCAATCGACGCGCCCCTTAACGGTCTTGACATATCTAACATCATTGGCATAGTCTCGTAAACGTTTACGACGCTCTGCGCAAAGAGGAGTTTGCCAAGAGCCCGGGGAGATGAGATGACTTTTAATGCCGTTTTATGCGGGTGCGGAGCCATGGCCAAAGGCTGGTTGCGCGCCATTCAATCAACGCCGGAAATCGCCGGTGCAATCAAAATCGCCGGTCTGGTGGATCTGAACGAGAACACGGCCCGCGCGCTGGCCGAAGAATTCGCCCTCACCGACGCGGTCATCGGCACGGATCTCCGCAGGGTTCTCGCTGAAACGAAAGCCGACATCCTTTTTGATATCGTCATCCCGCAGGCGCGTTTCGCCGTGGTTGAGGCCGGTCTTGAAGCCGGGTGCCATGTGCTCAGCGAAAAGCCGCTTGCCGCCTCGATGGAGGAAGCCGCAACGCTGGTGGAACTGGCGAAGAAATCAGGCAAAATTCATGCTGTGGTGCAAAACCGGCGGTTTGTGGCCGGTATCCGGCGGCTGCGCCGCGCGCTGGAGGACGGCGTTATCGGCGATCTGACGGCCATCCATTGCGATTTCTTCCTTGGGCCGCATTTTGGCGGCTTCCGCGAGGAAATGAAGAACGTCCTGCTTCTCGACATGGCGATCCACACCTTCGATGCGGCCCGTTTCGTCGCCAACGAAAAACCCCTCTCCGTCTTTTGCGTGGAGAAGAACCCGGCCGGTTCCTGGTATGCCCATGGGGCAAGCGCCAACGCCATTTTCGAGTTCTCCAACGATGTCGTCTTCACTTATCGCGGTTCGTGGTGCGCCGAAGGCGAGCGGACCAGCTGGGAAGCGCGCTGGCGGCTGATCGGCTCCAAGGGCATGATCCTTTGGGACGGGGAAGACAATTTCGCCGCCTCCGTGGCCGGCGACGAACAGGGGCTTCTGCGCGGCTTTAAGACCGTAAACGTTTCCGAAACCGTTTCCGAGAAGGACACGCGCGGCCATGCCAGCGTCATTCTCTCGTTCCTCGAATCCATCCGCACCGGCCAGATGCCGGAGACAGCCTCCTTCGACAACATCAACAGCCTTGCCATGGTGATCGGCGCGATTGAAAGCGCCCGCCTCGGCCAGCGTGTTTCAATTGCAGCATAAGGACTGAAAGACGTGAGCAATCCGGCAACATCCATCCGCATCGGCACCATGGTCAGCGCCACCAAGGGCCAGGCGGCCGAACGTATCGGCCAGATCGCCGATCTCGGCTTTGAAAGCTTCGAGCCGTTCTTCTGGCAGACCACCAACGGTCAGGACCTTGCCGAGCTCGGCAAGCGCTGCCTTGACGCGATCGGCGAGCGCGACATCACCATCAGCACGCTCGGCATGTTCGGCAATCCGCTGGAAGAAACCGAGATCGACCTTGAGACATTGCAGGGCTGGAAAGACTGCATCGACAATGCCCACCATTTCGGCGCGACCTGCGTTGCGGGTTTCACCGGCAGGCTTCGCGGCAAACCGCTGCCGGAAAGCCTTCCCCGATATAATGAAATCTGGAGCGAGCTTGCAAAACGCGCCGCCGACAAGGGCGTGAAGATCGCCTTTGAAAACTGCGCCATGGACGGCAACTGGCAGACCGGCGACTGGAACATCGCGCACAACCCTGATGCCTGGGAACTGATGTTCAACGAGACCCCGGACGACCATATCGGCATCGAATGGGAACCCTGCCATCAGATGGTCTACCTGATCGACCCGCTGCCCCAGATCCGAAAATGGGCGGACAAGATTTTCCATGTGCACGGCAAGGACGCGACCATCCGCTGGGACGTCATTCGCGAGCACGGCATTTTCGGCAAGGAAAAATTCGTCTTCATGCGCACGCCGGGCTTCGGCGACAGCAACTGGACGGACATTATTTCCGAACTGCGCCTCGCTGGCTGGTCCGGCTCCATCGACATCGAAGGCTGGCATGACCCGGTCTACCGCGATGCGCTGGAAATGACGGGCCAGGTGCATGGCCTGAACTATCTGAAAAAATGCCGCGGCGGCGATTTCGTCGTCGACCCGACATAACGGAACCCTTTTGGGAGAAGGTTTCCGAGAATTGCAGAGACGATAACCAAGAGGAGGAGATTATGGGTATCGCGAAATGCATGATGGCCGGCGCAATTTTGCTGGCGGGCGTATCCGCCGGCACCATTGCCGCGCAGGCAGAAGATGTGACGTTGACCCTCTGGTCGCTGGATCGAGATATCCAGCCCGCGCCGAACCTCATCAAAGAGTTCAACGCGCTCAATAACGGCATCAAGATCGAATACCGGCAATTGCAGTTCGATGATGTGGTGAGCGAATCCATGCGCGCCTATTCGACCGGCAATGCGCCCGACATCATCGCCATCGACAACCCCAACCACGCCATGTTCGCCGCACGCGGGGCCTTTCTTGATGTGACCGACATGATCGCCAAGTCTGATGTCATCAAGACGGAGAATTATTTTCCGGGGCCGCTGAAATCGGTAATGTGGGACGGCAAATATTTCGGTGTGCCGAAGGCCACGAATACGATTGCGCTTTATTACAACAAGGACCTGTTCAAGGCCGCCGGGCTCGATGCGGCAAAACCGCCGCAGACCTGGGATGAGCTGGTGGATGCAGCCCGCAAGCTGACCAATCCCTCGAAGAACGTCTATGGCATCAGTTTCAGCGCCAAGGCGAATGAGGAAGGCACCTTCCAGTTCCTGCCCTGGGCGCAGATGGCAGGCGCGACCTACAAGCACATCAACACCGAGGGTGCGGTAAAAGCGCTCGAAACCTGGAAGCTGATGCTGGATGAAAAGCTGGCGTCGCCGGATACGCTGACGCGCAGCCAATGGGACTCCACCGCCACCTTCAACGCCGGCAATGCCGCCATGGTCATTTCCGGCCCATGGGAAATCGACCGCATGCTGAAGGACGCCAAGTTCGACTGGGGCGTGGCCCTGCTGCCGGTGCCCACACCCGACGCCCCACGGTCTTCGGCCATGGGCGACTATAACTGGGCGATCTTCTCCAAGACGAAGCACCCGGAAGAGGCCTTCAAGGCAATCGAATTCTTCGCCTCGAAGGACAAGGACATGTTCAAGAACTTCGGCCAATTGCCGGCGCGTTCGGATATTCCGGTTCCGCCCACCGGCAATGCGCTGAAGGATGAGGCGCTGAAGACCTTCGTCGAGCAGTTGAAATACGCCCAGCCGCGTGGTCCCTCACCCGAATGGCCGAAGATTTCCAAGGCCATCCAGGACGCCATCCAGGGTGCACTTTCGGGTCAGATGACGCCGAAGGCTGCGCTTGATCAGGCCGCTGAAAAGATAAAGCTGGTCGAAGGCTGATCCGGGCAGGCGGCCGGGGTTTCTCCGGCCTCCACCCAAGGGTTCCTCCCGGTGGGGCTGCCTGTCGCGACAAGCGGCGGCGGCCCCGACTGGAGCTTGTGAGGATGTTTCATGAAAAAACTGTTTTCCAGCGTCAGTGACGGTCGCGGTTTCGACATCGTCCTTGTCGCCTTTCCTTTGGGCTTCCTGTTCGTCATGGCCGGGCTGCCGCTCATCTACAATATTGTCATGAGCTTTCAGGAAGTCGACATGTTCAGTCTGGGCACCTTCGTGCGCCCCTTCGTCGGCTTCAAGAATTATATCGACCTGTTCCGGCAACCGGAAACATTGCCGATCCTTTTCAACACCGTCACCTTTGTCGTGGCCTCGATTGCCGGGCAGTTCGCGATCGGCTTTGGCCTGGCGCTGTTCTTCTGGGTAAATTTCCCCGGCGCCACCTGGCTGCGCGGCCTGTTCCTCGTCTCCTGGGTCATGCCCGGCCTCGTCGTCGGCGCGATCTGGAACTGGATTCTCTCGGGCGATTTCGGCGTCTTGAATTTCTTCCTGCGGGAAAGCGGCCTGATATCGGGCAATATCTTCTGGCGCTCGGATGCGAATTTTTCGCTCTGGGCCGTCGTCATCGCCAATATCTGGCTCGGCACCTCCTTCAACATGATCCTGCTGTCAGTCGGCCTCGCCTCCATTCCCGGCGACCTCTACGAAGCCGCGGAACTGGATGGAGCCAATGCCTGGCAGCGCTTCTACACCATCACCCTGCCGATGATGCGTTCGACCATCGGCGCGATCGTCTCGCTCGGCCTGATCTTCACGCTGCAGCAGTTCGATCTTTTCGCCGCGATTACCGATGGCGGACCGAACAACAGCTCCAACGTGGCGCAATACTGGGCCTGGGACCTGTCCTTCCGGCAATATGATTTCGGCAAGGGCGCAACGATATCAGTCATCATGATCGTTTTCGTCATGCTGGCCTCCATCGTCTACGTGCGCTCGACACGGCATGAGGTGCGCGGATGAGCATCACCAACCGCAATCGCCTGATGCTGGCAATCGCCATCATTCTCGCCATCATTTACCTCTTCCCGCTCTACTGGATGTATCTGACTTCGCTCAAAAGCGGCTCGGAGATGTTCGCCAATCCGCCGTCCTTCTGGCCCAGCGATCCGCAATGGCAGACCTATGCCTATGTCTGGAACAGCCGCAACATGGGTCGCTACCTGTGGAATTCGGTGCTGATCGCTTCCAGCGCAGTGCTGCTAATCACCGTTCTCGGCGTCGGCTGCGCCTATGTTCTGGCGCGGTATCGCAATGTCTGGGTGGATATCGGCCTGTTCCTCATCCTCATGCTGCAGGTTCTGCCGGCATCGCTGATGATCACGCCAATCTTCGTCGGTTTCTCGCAATTCGGATTGCTGGATTATCCGCGGCTATCGGTCATCCTCGCCATTGCGGCGAAAAGCATGCCCTTCTTCGTCGTACTGGTACGCGCCACTTTCATGGCCGTGCCGCAGGAGCTGGAAGAGGCGGCGCTGGTGGATGGCAATTCCCGGGTCGGGGCCTTCTTCAACATCGTGCTGCCGCTGGCCAGAAACGGTATTCTCGTCAGCGCCATCCTCATCTTCATGCAGGCCTTCGGGGAATTCGTCTATTCGAAATCGATAATCCAGGCGGCCGAATTGCAGCCCGCCAGCGTCGGCCTCAACTCCTTCATGGGCCCCAACACCAGCGAATGGAACAACATCATGGCCTATGCGACCATGTATGTGACGCCCATTCTCGCCCTCTTCATTCTCTTGCAGCGCCGCATCGTATCCGGCCTGACCTCGGGAGCGCTCAAATGACCCTTCAGATCGAACTATCAGGCGTCAACAAATATTACGGCGCCTTCCATGCGCTGAAGAACATCAACCTTTCCATCAAGAAGGGCACCTTCGTGGCACTTGTCGGCCCATCCGGCTGCGGCAAGTCTACCCTTCTGCGCTCACTCGCGGGCCTGGAGACCATATCGGCCGGCGACATGCGCATTGCCGGCACCCTCATGAACGGCGTACCGCCACGCAAGCGCGATGTGGCCATGGTGTTCCAGTCCTATGCGCTCTACCCGCATATGACTGTCGAAGAAAACCTGACCTATTCGCTACGCATGCGTGGCGTGGCCAAGGCCGAGGCCCGCAAGGCGGCGGAAGAGGTTGCGGCCACGACCGGACTCTCCAAGCTGATGAAGCGTTATCCCCGCGAACTCTCCGGCGGCCAGCGCCAGCGTGTGGCCATGAGCCGGGCGATCATCCGCAATCCGCAGGCCTTCCTGTTCGATGAACCGCTCTCCAACCTCGATGCGGCCCTGCGCGTCCATATGCGCAAGGAAATCCGCGCCCTTCACGACCGCCTGCATGCAACTTCAGTCTACGTCACCCACGACCAGATCGAGGCGATGACCATGGCCGATCATGTCGTCGTCATGCGTGACGGCGTCATCGAACAGCAGGGCACGCCGCTGGAACTTTACGACCGCCCGGTCAATCGTTTCGTTGCGGGTTTCATCGGCTCACCGGCCATGAATTTCATTCCGGCGACCGTCAGTCCGGACGGCGCTTCGCTTCTGCTGCAGTTCGGCGAAGGTGATCCACAGCAGCCGATCAGGGCGCCGGCCGCCCTGCCGCCGGGAAAACATGTCATTGTCGGCATCAGGCCTGAACATATCCGCCCGGTGGCGGCAGAGGGGGCGGCATTGACGCTGCCTGTTTCCGCCGTGGAAACAACCGGTTCGGCCACCTTCCTCACGCTTGGCGGCTCCACCGAACTGGTTATCGCGGTACAGGGACGCAGCGCAGTCAAGGCTGGCGAAGCCATTGGCCTCGATATCAACCCGGCCGATATGCACCTCTTCGACGAGGCAACGGGCATTGGCCTTGCGAGACAATAATCCATATCCGTAGAAGGGCTATGCTCGCGGGCCGCATGACGGCCCGCTGTCCTTGCCGGGGCACCAAACCTGTTCTTACCCGGTCCTGCTCTTGCCGTGAGTGGTTTCAGCGCGATTTGAAGATATCGAACAAGCTACGGCGCGCTGTCGCGGAGGTGGCGGTAGCCCGACCAGCCTCGCGGGAGGCGATTGCCGGCGCAGCGGGCCCTTCTATATCCACCCAGCGACCGGCATGATCGGTGGATTGGCGTTTCAGATAGGTATAGGCCGTTTCGTCCCAGCGCAAAACTTTCGCCTTCATATTGTCGAGAATGAAATCTCCCCGATCGGTTCTGACTGTCAGGATGGCGTGGCCCTCTCCCCGTTCGTCTCGCACCACTGTTATCAGGAGATTTGAAACCGCAAAACCGGACTGCATCAGGCGCCTGCGCTTCTCCAGCGCAAGGTCTTCACAGTCGCCCGCACCCTTGTAGGGATATTCCCAATAATCTTCATAACCCCAAACCTCCATGTCGGTGCGCTGGTCGATCTCGACGTTAACGGCATTGTTCACCGAAACAATCGTTGCCCAGGCATCGGGAGTGAGGGTGAGAGACGGCATGGCCGTCACCGGCTGACATTCAACCGAATGCCGCTGGCAGAAATCATAGTGGCCGACAGGCTGCGACGTGATCTTGCCAGTCTGCATGAAAGGAGACGCCTGAACCGGCGTAGCCAGGCAGGTCGCAATCAGAATGAAACAGGCTTGCAGCAATTTGATGGAAAGGGTCATGGTCGTCTCCTGACGACAGACCTATCGGCGGCGATTTGCGTTCACATGAAACAAAAAGCTCGATTTTTAACGAACCGGGGATTTCGGTTTCGATCATGCGGGACGTCGATCAGAACGCGCATCAAACGACGCCCAACGGTAATGTGAGCGATGCGAACTTGTCAGCTATGGCCGGCCTGCCTATGAAGGAGCCGTCGCCGCGATAACAATCCACATTACAGAGAACGCTGCATGAGCCTGTTTGCGAAGACCACCCGCGCAGCCGCCGTCATCCTGACGCTGGCCTCCCTTCCTTCCTACGCGCTGGCGCAGCAGGTGACCGTCGTTCCTCCCGGAAACCGCTCCGCCGAGCAGCCGGAAATACCCAGAGCCTCGGCGATCCGCACCAGGGCCTCGTACACGACATACGACGAAAAGTTCCGCAAGACGGTCGATCTTTTAAACAGCGAGCCCGCCCTTCTCGGCAAGATCAAGAAGGCCGCAGCGGCCTATGGCATAGACCCTGTCCATATCGTCGGCGCCATCGTCGGGGAACATACGTTCAACGTCTCGGCCGTGGATCGCCTGCAGACCTACTACATCAAGGCCATTTCCTACGCCGAACTCGATATAAAGTTCAGCTATGACGGCGTTTCCCTGAAGACATTTCTCCAGCGGCCCGAATTCCGGTCCTGCGAAACGCTTGCCACCACGTCGGAACAATGGAGCTGCCGCGATACCGTCTGGGAAGAGAGTTTCCGCGGCAAGGTGGTGGATGGCGTGAGCTATGAAGCCATCTCCTTCCAGCGCGCTTTCTTCCAGCCCTTTTATGCCGGGCAGACCTTCGGCCTTGGCCAGATCAGCCCGTTGACGGCCCTGCAGGTGACCGATCTCGTCAACAGAACGAGCGGCCTGCCGAAACTGTCGGCGGACAGGCCGAAAGATATCTACCGTGACGTCATGGATCCCGACCGCAGCATCATCTACATCGCTGCCATCCTCAGGGATTCCATCGATGCCTACAGGGAAAAAGGTTTCGACATTTCCGGCAATCCCGGCATCACTGCCACGCTTTACAATGTCGGCCAGCCAAGGCGTCGCGCCGAACGTCTGCGGACTGCCGTGGATGCGGGCGCAAAAAAACTGCTGCCGGTCGAAAACTATTATGGATGGCTGATCAACGAACGCCTCGACGTCCTGAAAAGCATTCTCGACGGCAAGGCCATTGACCAGCGGACGACCTCTGATATCGGCGGAAAAAAGCAATAACGGCTTTCTATCGTCAAAACAATCAGGCAATCGCCCAGATTGCACATCGCGCGCATTTCTCGGGAAATAATCACTTATTTACGCGCAAAGATTGCTCAAACGCATCGTTATGGCATCAAGAAATCGAAAATCGCTTTTCCAGCGACCGGAAATTTGTTAGGTCAACCGGCACAAGAATTTACTGACAGTGGGATAAATCAACCCGATGCCTGACGAAGGCGACAGTACCGACAGTAGTCGACACCGAACGAGGCTGGCTCGCGCAATGCGAAGCCAGCCTCGGATTTTCTTGTTTTCCTCAACGCGACGACTTCCAGCCTCGGATGTTCCATCCGGGGCTTTGCGCGTTCGCACCCATTCCCATAAAGGCTCCTGAACATGGAATTCCTCGCAGATCCGAATATATGGATCGGCCTCGTCACCCTTATCGTTCTCGAAGTCGTCCTCGGCATCGACAATCTCGTTTTCATCGCGATCCTTGCCGACAAGCTGCCGCCGCACCAGCGCCACAGGGCTCGAATCGTCGGTCTGTCGCTGGCGCTGATCATGCGCCTCCTGCTGCTGTTTTCCATCTCATGGATCGTCACGCTGACGCGGCCGCTTTTCACCGTCGCGGATTTTTCCTTCTCGGGGCGCGATCTCATCCTCATCCTTGGCGGCGCCTTCCTGCTCGCCAAGGGAACCATGGAGCTGCACGAGCGGCTGGAAGGTGACCAGAAGCCGAAGCAGGGCAAGGTGGTGCATGCGGTCTTCTGGCAGGTCATCGTGCAGATCGTGGTGCTCGATGCCGTGTTCTCGCTCGACAGCGTCATCACCGCTGTCGGCATGGTCAATAATCTCTGGGTGATGATTACCGCTGTCTGCGTGGCCATGGCCGTGATGATGGCAGCATCCAGGCCGCTGATGGCTTTCGTGTCGAAACATCCGACCGTGGTCATTCTCTGCCTCGGTTTTCTCCTGATGATCGGCTTCAGCCTGATTGTCGAGGGTTTCGGCTTCCATCTGCCCAAGGGTTATCTTTACGCCGCCATCGGCTTTTCCGTGCTTATCGAGGCGGCGAACCAGCTTGGCAGGCGCAACCGTGAAAAGCGCATCACCGCCGGCGATATGCGTGAGCGCACCTCCGACGCCATTCTGCGGCTTCTGGGCGGCCGGGTCGGCGAACAACCATCCCTCGGTGAGACTGCCGACGTCATCGCTGCACAGGCGGCACAAAGCGATCTGTTCAAATCCGAGGAGAAGGACATGATCCGCGGCGTGCTCACGCTTGCCGAGCGTCCCGTCGTCTCGATCATGACGCCACGAACGGAGATCGACTGGCTCGATGTCGACGCCGACCACGACACGCTGAGACACCGCCTGCTGGAACTCGACCATTCCCGATTGATGCTGGCGCAGGGCAAGCTGGATTCATTCCTCGGCGTCGCCGCGACCAGAGACCTGCTGCGCGATCTTCTGCACGACGGAAAACTGAACCTTGAGCGCTCGCTGCGTGAGCCGCTTGTGGTGCATGAAAGCGCCACGGCGCTACAGGTCATGGAACAGCTGCGAAAATCACCCCTGCAGATGGCCGTCATCATTGATGAATATGGCACGTTGCAGGGCATAGCAACGCCGACGGATATCCTCGAGGCGATTGCGGGCGAGTTTCCGGATGAGGGCGAGGAATCACAGATTTCCGAACGGGCGGAGGATGGTTCCTGGCTGCTTGATGGCACTGTGGATGTCAGAAGGGTATCCTATCTCCTGGATATCGATCTGGTGGACGAGGCCGACCGCTACTCCACAATCGCAGGCTACATCCTCTGGCGCCTCAATCGACTGCCCGAGGTCGGCGAACGTATTGCCGGCGATGGGTTCGAGTTCGAGATCGTCTCCTGCTCCGACAGAAACATCGAGAAGCTCCGGGTGTGGAACACCACCCTTTCCGATGAATGATCCCGGCGCGGGAAGTGGCCGGCAGGGGCACCTCCCGCGCAAATGTTGGATTGGAATAGGCGACGCCCTATGGCCTGTGATATCAGACCATGATTCGCAACGGGGGAGTTGAATGGCGAGAGGGTTCGTGACAGCCGAAGAGGTGGCGAAAAAGGCCGGGGTCTCGCGTTCCGCCGTCTCGCGCACCTTCACACCCGGCGGCAGCGTATCGAAGGCGGTGCGGCGCAAGGTGCTGAAAGCCGCACAGGAACTCGGCTACCGCGTCAACCGTCTGGCGCAGGGTCTCAACAATGACCGCTCCAATCTCATCGGCGTCGTCGGCGCCAATCTCAGTTCTCCCTTCATTTCGAAACAGCTGGATCTCCTCAGCATCGGGCTTCTGCGCCGTGGCCTGCAATGTCTGTTGCTGAATGCGGCGGATGCCCGCAAGGACATTGCGCCGCTGATCGAGCGTCTCTTCGAATTCCGCGCACAGGCCATCGTCGTTCTCTCCGGTGAACCACCTGCCTCGATCGTCGACGAATGCATCGCCAATGGCGTGCGCCTCATCCTCATCAATCAGCGTCTTGATCGCACCGATACGAACATGGTGCTGAGCGACGATTCCCGCGGTGCCGATCTTGCCGCCATGCGGCTTGTCCAGGCAAAGTGCAAGAAGGTCGCGGTCATTTCCAGCGGCAGCCAGACGCCGGCACAGTTACGCCGCGCCAGCGCCTTCACCCAGCGCATGAGCATCGAAGGCGTCGAGGTCGTGCCATGGTCCGGCGGGCCGACGAGCTATGACAGCGGGTATCAGGCCGGCCGCGAGTTGCTCACGGACAAGACGATAGACGGCGCCTTCTGCGTGACCGATCTTCTGGCGCTTGGTTTCATGGATGCCGCCCGGCTGGAAATGGGCCGCCGGGTGCCGGAAGATATCTCGATCGTCGGTTTCGACGATATTCCGCAGGCCGCCTGGAAAAGCTACCAGCTGACGACCATTGCCCAGTCCTTCGACGCGCTGACCGAGAAGGTCTTGACCGCGCTCGATAGCGATGAGCCGGAAACCCGGCTTCAGGTCGTGCCCGTTTCCATGGTCGAGCGCATCACCGCGCGCTAGACCAAATCTCCTTCCGGGCAAAACTCTTCAGTTCAAACCGCAACGCGTTCATGGTGCGGCGCGAGCCGAAGCTCCAGATCGCGCGGGCTGCCTTCGGCACGCTCAAGAAACAGGCCGAGTGCTCCGAAGAAGATTTCGAGAAAGCTCTCCACCGAGCCATCGTGATGATCCGGCTCACGACCAAAGCGTTCCGCCAGCGTTCGATAAAGGGAAAGCCGTTGCGGCGCGATATGCGGCAGCGAAAGACCTGCGCCCTGGCGCAGGCAATACCAGTCCGCAATCAGCTCGAACATCGGCAGGTCTGAGGACAGGACAGCATCATCAGACGAGGATCGGTCTTCGCCTTCAAGCAGGTCGAGAACGTCCCGAACGCTTTTGTCGGCGATTGCCCTGACGACCTCGGCCGGCCATTCCCTGGTGAAATAACGATGCCTGATCAGCGCCCTGTTGTGACCCAGCAGAAAATCACCGTAATTACCCGCCGCGAAAGCCCGGTCGTTTTCCTCACCCGCCAGTGCTGTTTCCTGTGCGTAACCATGGCAAATGCGGCCATTGACCGGCAGGGCGGCCATCTCCACCGTCTCGACGCGGATTTCCTGACGCGACGGGTGCACGACCTTGAAGGCGGGCGGAAAGGCGACGAGCGACGGCACGGCGATATTGGTGAGCAAATTTTCGCCCTCACCGCGCCGGGTTACGCCTTCCACATGCAGGTGCCCGCTGAAATGGACGGCAAGCCCGGCCTGCAGCAGCGCATCCTCCACCGCCTTGCGCGGCGTGCGGCGCACGACATTGGTTTTTCCGAACAGGGCGCCTTCCGCACCGCTTGCGCCGTCGAAAGGATCGAGCGCCGGATAGTGGGAAAAGCCGAGCAATGTCTTGCCAAGCGCCTGCGCCCTGCGGCGCACATCAGCGATCCATTCAATGATGAAGGGCTTGCAGCGCAAAAGCGCGTTCCAGCCGCCGGAGGTGCTGTCGGTAAAAGCCGCGTCCTCACCCCTTTCAAACTCGCCATCGAGTGGTTCAAAAATATTGGCGTCGATCATCAGGAGCCAGAGGCCCGGCTCGGGCTCAACCAGATAGGAAGCATCCATCAGGCTATAGACATTGCGCCCATCGGGTGAGCGCACCTCGTACAGCCGGTCTTCCGCCGCATCGGAAAGACCGAAGGGGGTTTCCCAATGCAGATAATCCGGCTGACGGAAATAACCGAAGGCCGCCATCGGGCCAAGGCCCGCCGGATAACCCTCGCAATACATGCGATCGCTGATAATGACGCGCTCGCCGGCCCGCCGTACATCGCTTGAAACGGAAAGGCATCTGCCGTTCTCCGTCAGAAATTCCTTGGTATGGTGCCGGCCACGTGGGCCGAAAATATCGTGATTTCCGGGCAGTGCATAAAAGGCGGTGCCGTGGGCATGGCTGTGGCGCTGCAGAATGCCCTTCAGCGTCTCAGTCGTTTCCCGCTGGCCGTCATCGGTATAATCGCCAAGCAGCACCACGTGGCGAATGCCGCGCTGGCGCACTTCTTCAAGCACCGCGTGCAACGCATCGGTGCTTTCGTTGAAAACCCGGGTGGATTCGCGTGTATCGGACCAGCTGCGCATGGTGATGCGCTGGCCATCGATCTCGATGCCGGGAAACCCGAAATCGGCTGCCGTGTCGTGAAAATGCGCGTCGGCGATGACGGCAACCGAGGGAAGAGTGCGTGTCAGCATGAGTGAGCAGTCTTTCTGCCCTCGACCATGTCGATCCATTCGGAAGCACGGCGAGCGGCGGCATAAAGTATTGGTTTCGGTGTCTCGAACCATTCATCCGGCCGCAATTCCCGTTTCGTGCGGATCACGGCCAGTGCATCGTCGAGGGTGGGATAGAGATCCGGCCGCTGCTTGTGCAGGAAAAGCGCCACCAGTGAAACGGAGCGGCTGCGGCCGCCGCGGCAATTGACGAGCACATTGCCGCCATCGGCAAAGGGATAGGTTTCCCGCTTCGGCATGGTCTGGCGAAGCGCGCCGTCGAGAATGTAGTAGGCGCCCAGCATCATGGTGTCGGGGCTACCCTCGCCATCAATAAGGCCGAGCTTGTAATAACGAATGTCGCCATAACCTACCGCGCGCCTGTCGCCCTCTTCTGCCGTGGCCTGCACGAGATTGATATCCAGATTGACGGCGCAATTAACGACGATGGTGATGCCATGCCGGCGCAGGAGCCCGAGATCACCCGCACCATCGCTGCCGCCAATGTAAAGCGCAGTATTGTGCGGGCCCAGCCCTTCCGCAATCAGGCTGATTGCTGGCCGGGCATAAACGGGTCCATCCATTTCATTCCTCCACATGCACGGAGCCCCCTTTAAAGGGTCTCCGTCATAAATCATCCCGCCGCAGCTACCGCGCGGCAAGGACTATGTTCGACGCCTGGCTGACGCCTTTGGCAACACCGGCGGCTGCAGCCAGCACCGGCCCGCCATCCCGCAAACTGCCGATTTCCAGAAATGGGCACACGTCGCCGCCAGCTTCGCTGACGAGTAGCAGGCCCGCAAGACAATCCCATGAATTCATATGCAATTCGAGATAGCCATCGGAACGGCCATCGGCCACATAGGCAAGCGCCAGAGCACCGGAGCCGGCGCGGCGGACATTCGCGCCCATATCGAGCAGCTTGCTTACCACATCGAGATAGGTGGCATTCGCGACGCGGGTAGACCACCCCATCTCGATCGAAGCCGCATCGAAACGCTCCGTTTCCGACGTCCGGATCGGCTCCCCATTGCGGGTCGCACCTTCGCCCCGGCGGGCGAGATAAAGCTCGCCGAGGGCGGGGTTGTAGATCGCCCCGATTTCGATCCGGCCGTTTTCGACATAGGCGATGGAGATGCAGAAATGCGGAATGCCACGGGCAAAATTCGCGGTGCCATCGATTGGATCCACCACCCAGACGCGCTCACCGATCTCGCCGCCGCCCTCTTCGCCGAAAAAACTGTCATCCGGGAAAGCCGCCGAGATCGCGCCGCGAATATGCGCTTCGGAAGCCGCATCCGTCACCGTCAGAAAATCCTGCGGCCCCTTCATTGAAAAACTGCGCGTGGCCTCGCCCTCGAAGCCTTTCAGCACCAGCTCCCCGGCGGAAAGAATAACGCTGCGGCACAGTTCGGCTCTCGCGGCCAATGTGTCGGGATAGTGGATTGAATCCATGTGTAAGAACCATTTCTAGAAATTTGAACACGCGTTCATAATGCACGCGCGTTCAAACTTTTCAAGGGAATCTAAAAAGGAACTCATGAATATCGAGGGCGAGAAGCCTCATGCTGCCAGGTCAACAGATTTTCCAGGGCGTATGGCAAGAAGCGAAGGGTTTTCTCGCCCATCGGAAATACCAATGCAGGAAACGCTTAATAACGAAAATAATGAAATGTTGCGAAATGCAGCGCCTGCATCTTGCGGTTGATACAGTTTTATGTCGGTTAACCCTGTGCATTTCCAATGATGTAACGGGAATTATGTTACAAATGCCGCTCTGTACTTGAAGAGCCATAAATGAAATTACTGACCGTCACACAAAAATTGCAGGACTTCGTGTCCGTCCGGTCCGACAATCCTGATCTGCTGAAAGCGCAGTACCGCGCTTTCACCCGACAGATGCCGATGATGTATTTCATTCTGCTCTCAAGTACATGGGCGCTTGCCGTGACGCATATGCAGGTGGCGCCGCTCTGGCTCACCGTTGGAATTCCCGGCCTCTTCACCCTCGGCTGCACGCTGAGAGTCACCTTCTGGTGGAGGACGCGTGGTATTGATCCAGCTCCACAAGTGGCTCATGCCGCCCTCCGGCGTACAAACCGCCTGGCTGCCGGCATCGCCATGGCATTCACGCTCTGGTCTTTTTTGCTGGTGCCCTATGGGGATGCCTATACGCGATCCCATGTCGCCTTCTATATGGCGATTACCGTCATTTCCTGCATTTTCTGTCTGATGTATGTGCGCTCGGCCGCCTTCATGGTGACGGTCATCGTCAATGGTGCCTTCATCGCCTTCTTTCTGGCGTCGCGGCAACCGACATTTGTTGCCATCGCCATCAACGTGCTGCTGGTCTGTACCGGTATGATGTCCATCCTGCTGACCAACTACCGCAATTTCGAGCGTATGGTCATTTCACAGCAGCGCACGGAAGCGCTCAGCAATGAAAACCTGCTGCTTGCCAATATTGACAGCCTGACGGAACTGCCCAACCGCCGCGCCTTCTTCGCCCATCTTGAAGCCGAACTCGAAAAGGCCAGGGCCAACGGAACCCGGCTGGCGCTGGGGGTCATCGATCTGGACGGGTTCAAGCCGGTCAACGACCTTTATGGACACTCCGTGGGAGACAGGCTGCTGATCAATGTCAGCAAGCGCCTCACCGCCAATCTGAAGGCCAGCAAGGCGTTTCGACTGGGTGGCGACGAATTTGCCATTGTCGCGCCTATCATACCTGATGATGCGCAACTCGTGGCAAATGCCAATGCGATCTCCGAGCAGCTGAGGGCGCCTTACCATATGCCTGAGGGAACGGTGCATGTTTCCGCATCCATGGGAATAGCGGTCTTTCCACACCTCGCCTCCACGCTCGAGCAGCTTTTCGACAGGGCCGATTACGCCCTTTACCACGCGAAGAAAACCCGCCGTGGCGATGCCGTTCTGTTCGATGCAGAACACGAAAAGCAGATCAACATCGAAGCCCGCATCGAACATCTGCTCAAACAGAGGGATATGGAAAACCAGCTTTCAGTCGTGTTCCAGCCGATTGTCGATATACGCGACGGCAGAACGGCGGGTTTTGAAGCGCTGGCGCGCTGGCACAGCCCGGTTCTCGGGCATGTGCCGCCTTGCCAGTTCTTCTCCATCGCGGAACGGGCCGGCATCGTCAGCTCACTGACACGGCCGCTTCTCAAGATGGCGCTCGCCTCCGCCTCGAAATGGGAACCCTCCCTGCGCCTGTCGTTCAACCTTTCGGCTCAGGACCTCAACTCCCACGAGGGCGTATTATCCCTGCTCGGCATCATTGAAAACAGCTGTTTCGATGCACGACGTCTGGACCTTGAAATTACCGAGACGGCTTTTGCCCATGATTTCGAACAGGTCAGGCAGTCGGTCGAAATGCTGCGGCGTCTCGGCTGCGGCATTTCGCTGGACGATTTCGGCACCGGTTATTCCAGCCTCACCCGGCTGCACGCACTGCCGCTGACCAAGATCAAGATCGACCGCAGCTTCGTCACGGATCTGCACGAAAAACCGGCCAGCTACAAAATCGTAAAGTCGCTTCTCACCCTTAGCCGGGACATGGAACTGGAATGCGTGGTGGAAGGGGTGGAAACACCCGCCGAACTAGCCGCGCTTGAAGGCCTCGGCGCCACGCTGGTACAGGGCTATATCTATGCGCCGCCGCTTAAAGAAGAGGATGTCGATGGGTTTCTTTCGGGACAGGCGCGCGTAAGCTGCGCGTCCATGGGCGAAGTCTAAAGACAGGTTCTGCTAAGCACCTAAGCGAAGCCGTTTCGTGAATTCAGTAGCGCCAAGGCAGCGCATCCGAAGCAACACGCGGGCAAGTCAATGTCTAGGGACCGTGAGGGGTATACCTGGATGTAACAGCTTAACACCTCAGCGCTCGAGCCCATATAAGAAGAAAACTACTCAAATGAAATCCACGAAACGCCCTGAACCAACGAGCCACCATGTGCACAAGGGTCCCCCTGGCGCGCTACCGCCTTGCCATCAATCTTCGCGATGGCGGAGCCGCCTGTAATTCGATCCGATGTCGTCGGCACGCCAGTACAAAGTAAACTGTCTCCTACTGTGGCAATCGGCACGCCCTCGACTGTAACGAAACTTTGCTGTGTCGAGGCAACCGGTCCGCCGACATGCGGCTTAGGCCCTGGATCAATCATGGGGCAGACGTGCATATGGCCTTTAAGAGTAACTGCGCGACCAACCATTGTGAAACCTCATTTTCGCGGAAATATTGATCCTTGCATAAGCCCAAATTGCTGGTTGCCTAAATGGATTGAGTATCAGGCTCTCTCAAGGAGGTTCTGTCGCATAAGAACACAATCCCGCTTTTCTGATGAAACTTGCGGATGCACTCTGTGACGCGGCAGTATTTTCTCGACGTGAAAATCGACCTTTTCAAGCAGACGTATCAATGGCGCAACCTTCGCGTCGATCAACGTCCACGCTTTTGTTAGCCCAAGCTCAGAAATCAGCACACGCATGATCTCTTCCGATAGCCCTTGACCTGAAAAATCATGCATCAAAGCGCCACCAAGCTCTTCATCCGGTCCGATGTTCACAAACCCGATAGGCTCATCCACTAGTTCCTTCCGCACAACGACGTAAGTGTTCAGGCCCTTGTCCCAGCCCTCGTCCCACTCAACGATTATGTGCTTCACGTCAGTCAGTGTGCCGGTAAACGGCACCGGGCTGTAGCGGAAGAGATCCGGATCAGTGAGCATAGCATATAATCTGCCAGCGTCGCTCAGCACCGGTCGCCGGAGCACGAGCCTGGCGGTCGTGATTTTGTCCGGTGCTTGCTGCCGGGCCGACTGTTCAGACATGCCTTACTACTCCAAAACAGAGTGGACGATAAATCGCTCCATCTCTTCCTCTGGGAGATATGGCTTTTCGCGCAGAGTTACAGTTCGGCCCTGAAAACGCTCATCAGCGCCGCTGAGTGTTTGCACACCTGCGGCTTTGTCTGTGACGCAGAAACCGTCAGTCGAAATGGCGAGTTGGTCAAATGCTGCTTCTGTGCTGGCATACCGACCCGGTCTGCCGTTCAGACGTTCCAGTAGCGCCAAAGCCTCAAGCGCGCTCAATGATAATAAGTCGACCCCATCCAGAAGCAGAGGCCGCTGTCCGATTGCTGGCATGATCTCGACAAGTCTCTCAGCTTCATACCTCAGAACCAAGCCGGGTTTGCCCCGCGTTTCCGTGACACTATCTGGAGAGGGGCCGCTCTCTGCATATGCGGCTATGAAAGCCTGCTTCTCCTCTTCGCTCATTGCTCCACCAAATTTCTCCAACGTGTCGCGCAAAAGTCCGTCAGAAGCCCGGTCGCTCCCTCGACCCATTATTGCGCCGTAAGTTTCGGACCAGGCATCGACCTCCGCTGGAGACATGCCAAATTCGAGCCTACCAAGTCCTTTGCGTGGAAAAATCTTCCAGTCATCCCCTGCGGTCATCATGTTTCCATTCCTATTTCATCAATCCGTTTCGTCTCAGGCACTCGGCATAGGCCGTCGCCTGCGCTATGGCCACATCGTACTTCGTTGGGTTCCCCTGCAATGTCGCCACCCTGCGGGCATCTAGGACATCAGCCATAAAGGCGGAGTACGTCTGGCCGCGTGCAAGAAGCCCCCTCTGCAAGGCATAACTTGGTCCATGGACGCGGCTACCATAAGAAGCCGTAAGGCGATGATCAACCGGATCCATTTGTATCGCTGGCCCCACAGGTCTGGGCAATGGTGATTTGGAATCCGCAGGCATATGGTGGCTGTCAAGTCCGTCCCCCAGCGTCTCGGGTGTATCAGTCATGCAGCCGTGGGCTCCGCCTCGGTAGGTGCTGCCAGGCACTCCACAGGCGAGGTATGCGCAGGGATTCTGGGCGCAGCGAGCGCAGGTTACGGTTCGAGTTGCAGGCAGTGCCTGATCCTGTGCCTGTGCTTCAGTTTGGGCGTTTGACATCGCGCCGCTGACGCCGTTAACGATGTCGTCGCCATAGACGATTGCTCCCGTGGTAACGACAGCGCCTCCGAGTAGCCACGCCGCAGTACCTGCAGAAATGGTGGCCCCGCCTGCCGCGGCCGTTCCCCCGCCGGCGAGCGCAAGTCCGCCTCCTACTGCCAGTAAGGGAGGCATCAGCCAGCCCTCCTGTGGACGCGAACAACACTTTTCGTCTTACTGAAAAGGACAGCAAAATTCCGGTCAGGATCACTCGGACCAGACCGGATATATGTGCGAACCTCCGGCGCCTGGCCGCTTTTCTCACCAGAAATTAGCATCAGGAACGCCCATAATTTTCGAGAGTATTCGAGCTTCAATCCAAGTTCCTCCGCCTCAGCATCCTGCCGTCGCACAAGATCGCGCAATTCCATGTCACTCCTTGCGGCGGTGAAGTCCGGTGCGACCTTTTGCAGATAGGCCACGCGCTTGCTGACGACTGTTTCTCGACGCCGATCCTCAATTTCATCGATATTTCTCGTAGTGAAAGTCAGAGGACCCCTTGGCGCACGGGCGGCCCCATCCTTGCGACTGGCCCGCATTATATTGTCGCCCCACTCATCGTCCGGTTGGAAGATGATGGCGTTTGCTGGTCCGAGCAGTCGAAGATACTGACCTTGGCTGAGTGTGGGTATGATCTGAGCCATGACGTTAGGGTCGCTGTGGCGCAGAACGACCCGCTTCATTTGACCAAGCTGTGCAACGGGTCGGTCCTCGTCGGGGCGTGGATCGGCCTCATAGCTTTTGCCTTGATCTACTTGCGCATCCCTCGGAAAGAGCACCATATTGATTTTGCGCAAATGATGATAAAGTTTCTCTCCACCGGCTTCACACTCCCAAAAAACACAGGCGTGTTTGCCATTGATCAAGTCGATCAGCCTATCCAATGAAACTTGATCCACCGGCCTAGCGGTTGCTCCCGAATTTGCACGACGCCCGCGGTCAAGCCATACCAATTGCGGCGCGCACCGGTCCTGGTCCTGGCCCCCTTTCGGAGACGCACGGTAGAGAGATCGATGAAAGAACTCTCCATCAGACAGTGTTGTCGGAAGATCGGGAAATTGCGCGCCGTCAAGGACTGCAAACAACGGCCTTTGCGACCGCAGGAGAATTTCTCGGAGTTTAGCTAGATCAGCCATCGTAACTATCCAACGAACGGCGTTGAAGTTGCCGTCATGTTTCGCAAGCAAGACGGAGCTTCGCCAGGTCCGCCCTTTTTGAAGTTAATCTGATTGCCTTCGATATCGATCTTCAGGGCAAATAACTTAATGCCGCTCTTGGTCAGAGAAATGTATCCACCCGGCGTCGAAAGACGAATTTCATCGTCAGCGAATATTTCCCAGACCTTCGCCTCGCCATGATACTTCTCCTCAGAGACGAGATTGTAGAGCTTGCCGACATTGACGGTGATCTTTTCGCCGACACGCGTGTATTGGCCCGTACCGATCTCGACGAATTGCTCTTTACCGATCGTCAGGTTCTGCTGTTTTCCAACCTGTCGAACTTCCGTCTGCCCGATATTCGTGACCTTGCTGACCCCGACCTGCTCAGCCTTCGCCACTCCAACGGATGTGGATTGAAACGCACCGATAATCGTGTTCATGATGCCCGGCAGCGGAAATAGCCCCGAAGCGTCTGACCCGACGCCCGAGCCGGAGCCGGCGAGCGCCGTACCCGCATCCGCACGCGGGCTCGGGCCGGAAACGACGCCCTCGCGCGAGGAAATACCGCCAGCACCAAGAAAACCGAGCGCGGACGAGGCAAGCGTGGTGGCGAAGGCTGCGACACCCGGGCCACCGCCGCCGGCGATCTGGGCGGCCTGTGAAAGGAGACCCGCTGTCTGCCCGGAGAGCGCCTGCACACCCGCCATGGCCATCATCGCCATCGGCCCCGTACCGCCGACGACGGTGTTCACTGAACCGCCGATCTCGTGTTTCTGGTTGCCGGAAACTTCCACCGCACGGTTGCCGCCGACCGAGGCGACCTCGTGCCGGTCGATGCGTTTGGTCCGGTCGTTCAACACCCGGGTGGTCTGGTCCTTCTGGGCGTGGAAGAACTGGTTCTCCTTGCCGGCCTCATCCTCGAAGGTGATTTCGTTGAAACCGTCGCCCTTGTGACTGTTGGAGCGAAGCACCATGCGCGTCTTGTTGGCGGGCAGATCGTAGGGCACGGAATTGGCGGGATTGTTGACCACGCCTATGACCAGCGGTTTGTCCGGGTCACCGTCGACAAAGGCCACCATCACTTCCATGCCGATGCGCGGGATAACCTGCGCACCCCATGTACCGCCGCCCCATGCCTGACTGACCCGCACCCAGCACGTATCCGTCCCATCCTTCTTCGCCTTGCGGTCCCACGGGAACCACAGCTTGATGCGGCCATATTGGTCAGGGTGGATTTCTTCGCCTTCAGGGCCGGCGACGATCGCCACCTGCGTGCCTTCGATGCGAGGCCTTCTGGTGGCCCGGTGCGGCGTCAGCGGCACACGAGCCGGGATCGCTTCGAAGCGATTACGATATTCCGGCTCGTTGCTGTTTGTCTCATAGGAGAGATCAACAATGCTATGGCTTGCCCTAATGATCACATGCTCTTCATAGGCATGCTCTGGATGGGCAACCTCGAAAGGCGTGAAACGGCGGCCGGCCTCCAGAATGCGCGTGGTCGACGAACCGAACACCCGGTCGTGATCGGCCTCGATGGACTGGGTTCTGAGTTTCTGCGCCCGCTCGGCCTCTTCCACCGTCTTGATGCGGGCCGGATATTCGTAAAGCTCGCGCTTCGTCGCATCCGGCATCTGCACCAGCGATGGCGTCATCGTGCCCGGCACCATGCCCGGCGTCTCGAAATTCCAGTCTGCGCCCGCGCGCTGGCCCGAGACATAGGAGAAACGCCGCGCCCAGTCGTTGATGTGGTTGCGATCCGACGAGCCCTGCGCCAGACGCACTGTCCCCTCACCCTGCGCGGCCGGCGACGGCCCAAGCCAGCCGCTGGCGCTATCGGCCACATGCAGCTTGTGGGAACCATCCTCGTGGCTGAACCAGTAGAACAGGCCGTCCTCTTCGAAACGGCGGGTGAGATAATCGAGATCGGTCTCATTCCATTGAACACTGTAGTGCTGTGCAGGCGGCGGCGAGATGATGCCTGACGTATCGGGTGCGGGAATGCCGTGTTCGGAAAACAGCGTCTCGACGATCTCGACCGCCGTCTTGTCCATCCAGATGCGGCAATCGGAACGGCGTGACAGAAGCCACATTTGCGGGCGGATCGTCAGCGCATAGGAGCGCATGCCGCGTGTGATAGGCGGGCCTTCATGCAGCTCCGTCACCAGGCCGTTGAACGGGCGGCGAACACCGCCGCCGTCACCCTCGCCCTGGCTGATCTCGATGGAGATATCGACCAGCCGTCCGATCAGCTCTTCGGGCTTGACCGCTTCTTTCTTGGCCCGCACGGTCAGGCGGATGTCGAAGAGCTGCGACACGCCCTCCTCGACCGTCAGGCGCTCCGGCAGAAGCTGATCCTCGCCGAGAGGCGAAGACACCTTCAGAACACGGCTCGCCTGAACGAAATCAGAAAAAGACGGCTGGTCGGTCATGGGACACTCCTAATCAGGACCCGCGGCTGGACTGCAGGGGCCAGAACCAGATCGTTTCCGAATTGTAGTAGCAGGCAGATGCGCATTGGGTGGCTTCCGAGCCGCCCCGCACAAGATCGATATGACCGCCGCCGGTGTAGCCGGGGATATTGTTGAACGCCACGACGCCATTGCGCGCGCCGATACCGTTGCGCGCCGTCGCGGGCGTGAAAGGCTCGGGCTCGCCGAGATAGCTCGTCCGCTTCATCAGGTTGGCGAGGCGGCGCATGTTCACCTCTATGCCCTTTCCGGCATAGGGGCCTTTCTGGATGCGGTGCGAGGCAGGCACGATGTTGATGCCCGACTTCACGAAAGCGATGCTGACGCGAATGGCGCAGGTATTGTGATAGTTCGGATTGCCGATGAAATCATCCCAGCCGATTTCCGTGAACAGATCACGCTGGCTGATATAGTTCGGGTGCGACGGGTCGCTGCTCGGATAGTTCTTATAGAGAGTGTCAAAGTTAACACGCATGGTTCGTCCCACTAGTTACTTTTCTGCTCACAGGGAAAGGAGACCTTGAGCGCCTCCCGCACGAGAGTGGCTGCCTGTTCATCCAGTTTTTCCGCAGGAAGATCGCCGAGATAGGTGTAGATCCGGTCGGTGAGTTCATGGGGCGCCACGGCGCCCGCACCACACCAGTCCGATCCGCTTGTCAGATCGGCCACACCGGCGATATAGGCGCTCGATTTTGCAACGGAAACCAGCCGCCGCATTTCCGGATCAGACACCTCAGGGGCAAGTTTGCCCTCGATGGCCTGCTTGAGTTCGGTACCGGAGAATATCCATGTCCGTTCCTCGGCACCGGCCGGTGAA
Organism: Agrobacterium sp. LAD9; assembly: GCF_003031125.1. Classification (NCBI taxonomy): domain Bacteria; kingdom Pseudomonadati; phylum Pseudomonadota; class Alphaproteobacteria; order Hyphomicrobiales; family Rhizobiaceae; genus Agrobacterium; species Agrobacterium sp. LAD9. Next base: position 141,805 of record NZ_PHGS01000018.1, read on the forward strand.
AGACCGGACAGAGCCAGAACAACCGGCACGGAAGCAAAAAACGCATATAGGGAGCGCATGATTAACCCGCCTCGTCCAACGTGGATGAGAAACATCACGACGTGAGCTGCAAAACTGCAATGAAAACGTTCCGGTGCCGGCCGAGGCCGGCACCGGGTCGCGTCGCTATCAAGCGGCCTTCGTCGTCGCCAGATCGTAAGAGGCGATCATCGGAGACTGCGGCGAGTTGTTGTCGTCGAACGGCGTGTACTTCACTTCCATTTTGGTGAAGTTGAGCTTGATGGTTTCCACCGGACGATCACCGCTGGAATCCACCGAGTAGCTGGCGATGAGTGTGTTCGTCAGCAGGTACTCGATATAGGTGTTGCCCGGATTGCCCGTGGTCACCAGATGGATGGTTGCGAGCTTGCCAGTGCGGCCGGCGCAGGCCTCCTGGAAAAGCTTGGTGGAAGAAGAATCGCTGACCTTGGTCAGAATGACTTCCGAAATAGTCGGTTCGGATGCTTCGCGGTTTGCAGCAGAACCAGCAGATGTGTTCATGTTGCGTGCCACGTTCCAGTGAATGGCTTCGATGTCCATCCACTTGCGGTGCTCCTCATGCGTGGCGTCGCCCTGGATACCGTCAATCTGCAGATAAATTGGCATGCTGTAAGCTCCTGTAGCTGAAATGACCTCTTGCTTCGAGGCCGCGTTACCCTTCGTTTAATGCCGCATGCGTCGGGTAGCCCCTTCCGACGCGGCAACTTTATCCACCCCACCCTCTTCGGTTGCGGCGAATTCATCTGGCTCCCCAGCCACTTCGGCACGAATACCGAACCGATTTTCATCAAAATCGACAACGATCTTGCCCACCCGTTCTCCCGCGATCACCTTCTCGAGGAAGAAGCTGGAAAGAGGCGGCAGGAGATCCTTGCCGATCATGATTTCGATGGCGCGTGCGCCAATTTCACTTGCACCGGCGCGCGCCACCAACGCGTCGCGCGCGGCATCGGACAGGGTCAGGTCGGCGCCATATGTTGCCAGAACACGCTCCCTGATCTTGCCGATCTGCATGTCCACGATCCTTGCAAGCTCTTCCGCACCGAGCGGCATGAACGGCAGGATGATCGTACGCCCGAGGAAAGCGGGCTTGAACTGTTTGGTCAGCTCCGGCATCAGCAGCGCTTCCAGCGCCTCGCCGTCCGGCATCGTATCCGGATCGGCCGAAAGCGCGGTCAGCAGTTCCGATCCGGTATTGGCCGTCATGAAGATCGTGGTGTTCTTGAAATCGACGTCGCGGCCTTCGCCATCGCGAAGCACACCCTTGTCGAACACCTGATAGAAAATATCCTGAACGCCGGGATGGGCCTTGTCGATCTCGTCGAGCAGGAGAACGCCGAACGGCCGGCGGCGCACCGCTTCCGTCAACACCCCGCCTTCACCGAAACCGACATAGCCCGGCGGCGAGCCGAGAAGCAGCGAAACCTTGTGCTCCTCCTTGAACTCCGACATGTTGATCGTCGTCAGATGGCTGTTGCCGCCATAGAGCAGATCGGCCAGCGACAGCGCCGTCTCGGTCTTGCCCGTTCCCGACATACCGACGAGAAAGAACACGGCCGGCGGGCGGCGAGGATCGGACAATCCGGCGCGCGCGGTTCGCATGGCATCGGCAATCCGGCCGATTGCGGCATCTTGCCCCACGACCCGCTGGCGCATGCGCGCATCCAGAGTGCGGGCGCTTTCGATCTGGTCGGCCAGAAGTTTACCGAGCGGAATTCCCGTCCACCGCGATACGACGCATGCAATTGCTTCACGATCAACCACCGTCGGCACAAGTCTTTCGGCATTTGCCGGCCTGGTCTCAGCCGCACGCCGCAGGGGCGACACATTCGATGCACCGGTTTCAGCCGGCTGCTCTTCGTTGAGTTCAGCCATTTCCGCATCGTAACGGCTGCGCAGATCGTCAATCCCGCTCTCGAGCTTTTCGACTTCGTCGCGTATCGACTGGATACGACCCTCAATCTCTTCGTCCTGCGGTTCACGCAGAAGCCAGTTCAATTCATCTGACAGAAGACGCCGCTCGCTTTCCATGGCGCGCAGCCGTTCCGGCAGTGTCTGCCGCGCCAGCGAAACGGCAGCCGCGGCCGTATCGAGAAGGCTGACGGCCTTGTCCGGCAATTGCCGCGCCGGCATGTAACGCGCGGATAATTGCACCGCCGCCACGATCGCCTCGTCACGAACGACAACGTTGTGATGGCTGACGAAGCTGTCGGCGACACCGCGCAACATGCGTATCGCGGTTGTTTCATCAGGCTCGCGCACATGCACGGGTTGGAAACGACGCGTCAGCGCCGCATCCTTTTCGAAATATTTCTTGTATTCGCTCCAGGTCGTCGCCGCGACGGTGCGCACTTCACCCCGCGCCAGAGCTGGCTTGAGAATATTGGCCGCATCGCCTTGGCCAGCCGCACCACCTGCGCCGACAAGGCCGTGCGCCTCGTCGATGAACAGGATAACCGGTTCGGCCGAGCGCTTTACGGCATCGATCACACCATGAAGACGGCGCTCGAACTCGCCCTTCACACCGGCGCCGGCCTGCAGCAGCGAAATATCGAGGTTCAGCAGGCGGACGTTGCGCAATTTTTCCGGAACATTCCCGGAAGCGATCTCCAGCGCCAGCGCTTCCGCAACCGCCGTTTTACCGACACCGGCCTCGCCCACGAGAATGGGATTGTTCTGACGACGGCGTGTAAGAATATCAACGAGTTGGCGCAGTTCATCGTCGCGCCCAATCACCGGATCGACCTTGCCGTTCCGGGCATCGGCGGTCATGTCCTGAGTGTAAAGGCGCAGAAAATCGTTCTGGCCGGCGGCTGGCGCTGTACCCGCCGTCGTGGAAGGAACGCCGTTCCCGGCGGTCTCTTCAACGGAACTGCGAAGGCGCTCGAGAGCCGCGCGATCCATCGCCTTCAGCGACGGAAAAGCGGAGCGGACGAAAGAGCGGAGCGAGGTTTCCTCGTCCATCGCCAGAAGCAGGTCGCAGAGCGTCACGCGGTCGCGCGCGGCCTCCAGCGAAGCAAGAACCCATGCCTCGCGGCCCGCCGTCAGAATGTTCTGGGAGAGCGACAAGGCCTCGCCGTCGCCAATCACGGCCTCTTCAAGGCTGCGGCCGATTTCTGCCTGCAACACCGGAAGTGGAATTTTTAATTCCTCGAATGTTTTCGCATAGATGCCGGCATCTACAACCGCCAGCAGCCAATGCGGGATATCCACGTACCTGTGCCCCATACGCACCGCGACAGAAGCCGCAGCTTCAAGGGTGACGCGCAGGTCAGGCTCAAGCGCTTCAACGAGGCGATTGAGATCGATATGCGACATGCAATGAGCCTCCTGCCCGGGTTCATTCCACAACGTGACGTGGAATAACTATGATGATGAAACCGGGTTGTCCACCCCGAAGTTTATTTTTTATCGGGTTAGATTAGACACTAGACGCCACAATTTAGACACATTTTGAATAAGTCTGTCTGATCAATAGCCTCACGTAAGGGAAGTAACTACAAAAAATCCATTACTATTTTCTGGGGATAGACTACCTTTGGATACGAAGCATGTTAAAACAGATGCAGAACTTTTAGGGAATTGCGGAGATAATATCCGCAATGATTCAAGAACGCGTGAACTATACTATAGAATTAAGGATGAAAGAAACCAGGCACGCACAGAAGAGCGCGCCACCTCCCCTCAGGATAACTTAAAGATCTCCAGTAGCTGGGACAGTGTCAGCAATCTTGGATTGCAGATTATATATTCCGAAAGCAAGGACATAGAAATATTGGCGTGGCTTTCCGAAGCAAGCCTGCGGTTGCGCGGCTTTCCTGGACTGCGCGAAATCTATGAGCTTTGTAATGATCTTTTTTACAACCACTGGGACTCATTGCGCTCGATCAGCGACGATAATGATGAGGAAAAATTTGCACCTTTTGCGGGATTGAACGGCATCGGCACCGAAGGAACACTTGTTCAGCCGCTCCGGCTTGCGCCGCTGATCCCCGGAGGGAAATTTGGCGAGCACAGCCTCTGGGATTTCCAGCTGGCGCAGCGGCCAACCGAGAGCAAAAGGCGCGAAGAACTGTATCGGCTGGCATCAGAAGCGGGCGTTGCCGCCATGTCTTCCCATCTGGCCGAGGTCAACGCCTGTCTCTCCAGCTTCGACGCCATCATGGCGGTTCTTTCCGAACGCTGCGGCCAGTTCGCGCCGCCCAGTTCCAATATCCGTAACACGCTCATCGAAGCCGCCGCCGCCATCCGCACGTTGGGCGGGCGCGAGAAGGAGCCGGCACCGGTTGAGCAGGCGGTAACCGCTGTTGCGGGCACTGACGAGAGCGGGCAGTCGGCCGCTCGGGCTCCCGCAACCTCGCCGGAGGGCATATCTTCACGCGATGAGGCATTTGAAACTCTTCTTTCGGTTGCGCGTTACTTTCGCCGGACCGAGCCGCACTCACCGATCTCGCTCTCCATCGAAACACTGGTTCGCAGGGGGCGCATGGATTTTTCGGAACTGCTGGCGGAGCTTCTGCCCGAAACGCAGGCCCGAAACGCAGTTCTGACGGCCGCCGGGATCAAGCCCGGCGGAGAAAACGGAAAATAACGAGCAAGGGACGGGAAACGCCGTCCCCTAACAGTCAGCCATGCCAAGGGGCATCAAGGAGGTTGAAATGGCAAGTGTACATGAAAAGCTGGAGCGGGTTCGCAAGCCCCGCGTTCACATCAAATACGAAGTCGAAACCGAAGGCGCGATGGTGGTCAAGGAACTGCCCTTCGTCGTCGGCGTGCTGGGTGATTTCTCCGGCAATCCCACCCAGCCGCTGAAGCCGTTCGGCGAGCGCAAGTTCGTTCAGATCGACCGCGACAATTTCGACGAGGTGATGCGCCGCATGACCCCGGGCCTCAACATTTCCGTTGCCAACACGCTGCAGAAAGACGGGACGGACATGCAGGTCAATCTGAAATTCGAAAGCATGGACGATTTCGAACCCGGCGCCGTCGTGCAGCAGGTTCCTGCCCTGAAGGCGCTTCTGGACGCCCGCAACGAGCTTCGCGACCTGCTTTCCAAGGCTGACCGTTCTGAAGATCTGGAACGCATGCTGGAAGATATTCTGCAGAACAAGACCGATCTCGCAACGCTGGTTTCCGAACTCAAGGAAAAGAACGGCGCGAGCAAATAATCGCCTGTGCGGAGGAAAACCTCCCCGAACGGCCCCCATTGCGGGGCTTCAACTGTTCAAGCGGCATTTTCCAAAGCCGCATGTGGAAGGACTGAAACATGAGCGCTGAAAGCCTGCTGAAAAACGAAGCACAGGCAACGACCGCCGAAGATCAGGGACTGCTGTCCAGGGTGGTTGCCGCAACCCGCCAGACCGAACCGGACCGCGCGCAAAATCTTCTGCGCACGCTGACCGACCAGGCGCTGAAGGGAACGGTCAAATACGACCGCAACCTCACCGTCACCCTCAACCACGCCATTGCCGAACTGGACCGGACGATTTCCGAACAGCTTGCCGCCATCATGCAGGCGCCGGAATTCGCGAAGCTCGAAGGCACCTGGCGCGGGCTCAACTATCTCGTCAAGAATTCCGAGACGAGCGTCAACCTCAAGATCCGCGTCATGAATTCCGGCAAGCGGGAACTCGCGCGCGATCTGGAAAAGGCCGTGGAATTCGATCAGTCGCGCCTCTTCAAGGCGATCTACGAAGACGAATTCGGCACCCCCGGCGGCGAGCCGCTCGGCGCGATCATCGGCGACTATGAATTCGACAACTCCTTCGATGACGTGCAGCTGCTGCAGGGCGTCTCGTCGATTGCGGCGGCGGCTTTCGCACCGTTCATCTCGGCGGCAAGCCCGCATATGTTCGGCTTCGAGGATTACCGCGATCTCGCCCGTCCGCGCGATCTGGAGAAAATCTTCGATACGGTGGAATATGCCAAGTGGCGCAGCTTCCGCGAGAGCGACGATTCCCGTTTCGTGACACTCGCTTTGCCGCGTGTGCTGGCGCGCATGCCCTATGGCCCCAAAACCAACCCAATCGATGATTTCGCCTATGACGAAACCAAGGGTGCGGTGAATGGCGACCTGCAGCATGACGAATATTGCTGGATGAACGCCGCCTATGTCATGGGCACCAAGCTGACCGACGCTTTTGCAAAGAGCGGCTGGTGCACGGCGATCCGTGGCGCGGAAAATGGCGGCCGGGTGGAAAATCTGCCCATGCACGTCTTCTCCAGCGATGACGGCGATCTCGACCTCAAATGCCCGACCGAAGTAGGCATTACCGACCGCCGCGACGCCGAACTCGGCAAGCTCGGCTTCCTGCCGCTCTGCCACTACAAGAACACGGATTATGCGGTGTTCTTCGGTGCCCAGACGGCGCACAAGCCGAAGCTTTACGACAAGCCGGAAGCAACGGCCAACGCCGCCGTTTCGGCCCGCCTGCCCTACATCATGGCAACATCGCGTTTTGCGCACTATCTCAAAGTGATGGGCCGCGACAAGATCGGCTCCTTCATGGAAGCATCGGATTGCGAAGTCTGGCTCAATCGCTGGATTGCCAACTACGTCAACGCCAATGACGAAGCGGGCGAGGAAAGCCGGGCGAAATATCCGCTGCGCGACGCCAAGGTGACCGTGCAGGAAGTACCGGGCAAACCCGGCGCCTACAATGCGGTCGCATGGATGCGGCCCTGGTTGCAGATGGAAGAACTGACGACGTCGCTACGCATGGTCGCCCGTATTCCGTCCAAGAACTGAACCCGGACCGGGGTGGTCCGGCCACCCCGGCCCCGTTCTTCACCCGGAGCACGCTCATGGCGCATCAGTCCTTTCCGGACGCCCGTATTTTTGCCGACCAGCTCATCGCCCTCATCGACGATGCGCTGACCGGCCAGGTGAACGCCATTCTCCATCACCCTGACTTTCAGGCGATGGAAGCGAGATGGCGCGGGCTTGCCATGGTCGTGCGCGAGGCTGGCCGCGGCACTGACGTCAAGGTGAAGCTGCTGAATGCCAGCTGGCGCGACCTTGCCCGCAACACGGAACGCGCCACCGATTTCGACCAGAGCCATCTTTTCGAAGTTGTCTATAACCGCGAATTCGGCATGCCGGGTGGCGAACCGGTCGGTCTTTTGATCGGCGACTACGAATTTTCCCCTGACGATCTCGAGGGTGCCGATTCCATCACGACGCTGTCGCAGATCGGCATGGTGGCTGCGGCCGCCTTCTGCCCCTTCGTGGCGGCGGCCTCGCCTTCCGCCGTCGGCCTGCAGGACTTCTCGGAGCTCAGCCGGGTCCACGATTTTTCCTGGCTGAAACAGGAGAAATCGCGGCTGCGGTGGAACGCGCTTCGTGCACGTGACGATTCCCGCTTCGTCGGTCTTGTCGCGCCGCGGGTTTTGCTGCGCTCGCCCTACAGGCCCTATGCGCGCGGACGCGATGACGGATTTCCATTCCGCGAGCATGTGGCGGAAAGCGGCGAGACCCTGCTTTGGGGCAACGCCGCCTTCGCTTTTGCCACGGTGGTGGTGCGCAATTTCGTCGATTCCGGCTGGTTTGCGGATTTGCGCGGTGTAACGCAGGACGCCGTGGATGGCGGCATGCTTTCTTCCCGGCAATTGCCGCCGCTTGATCTTGGCATCGAGAGCAACGGCCTTTCCGCGCAGCCGCCCGTCGAGGTGCAGCTGACGACCGGGCAGGAACAGCAATTTTCCGATCTCGGCATCGTGCCCGTCTCCACCACCTATCTCTCCGGCATGGCGATCTTCAACGCCAACCAGTCCCTGCATGCGCCCGGCCACTATTCCAGCGAAGCGGCAAGACAGAACGCCCGCCTCGCGGCCATGCTGCAATATGTGCTGTGCGCCTCCCGGTTCTCGCATTACCTCAAGGTCATCATGCGCGACGATATCGGCCAGCTGAGCGATGCATCGACGATAGAACGCAAGCTGGAAGGTTGGCTTTCCTCCTACACACTCGGCAATGACGATGCGGAATCGGCGCTGCGCACGCGCTACCCGCTGCGCTCTGCCGGGATCAACGTCTTCGAGGTTCCCGGCAAGCCCGGAACATTCTCCTGCACCGTGCGCCTTCAGCCGCATTTCCAGCTCGACGACGTCTCCACGAGCTTCCACCTCATTGCCGAAACCATGATGCCGCCGGCGGCCGCATCCCGATCTTCGGCCGAGCCGCAAAGGATATCCGCATGACGCTGCGCGACGACATTTCCCGCCTTCTCGATGATGACCGGCTGCAAGAGGCGATCGGGCTTGCGCGCGAACACGTCAAAACCAGGCCCACCGACAAGGATGGTCGCCATTTCTATATCGACCTGCTGGTCCTTGCCGGCGACTATGAGAAGGCCGATGCGCAATGCAATCTGGCCGCAACATTCTCACCGCAGGAAAGCGTCGGCTTTTCTCTCTTTCGCCATCAGCTGCGCGCCATGGCCGCACGCAATGCATGGTTCGAAACCGGCGCGGTGCCGGATTTTCCAGGCGGTCCGTCCGAACTCGATCAGCTGGCCATCCGAGCGAATATCGCCGCACGCAGCGGTGACGCGGATGCTGCCAGAACCGCACTGGCTGAACTCGATGAAAAGCGTGGCAATGTGACGATCGGCCATAATGGCAAAAGCGCCGGCGATATTCGCGATCTGGACGACCGGATTCCGCACGCGCTGGAAGTGCTGACCAATGGCGGCCGCTATCTGTGGATCGATTATGGCCGCATCGAGAGCCTCACCATCGACCCCATGAGCCGCCCGCGTGACCTCGCTTTCCGCGGTGCCGAACTGACGTTGCGCGACGGCGCGATCGCATCCGTGCTGCTTCCGGCCATCTATTACGGCGCAAAGGACGATCTCGGCCTTCTCCTTGGCCGGGAAACGCGCTGGAGCGAGGAAGACCAGCCACTGGCGACCGGGCAAGGCCAGCGCTGCCTCCTGATTGGCGACGATGTGGTGCCGTTCCACGAGATCGGCTCCCTCTCCGCCGCCTCCGACGATGAAAGGCAGATCGCCCGTGGTTGATCCGCTCGAGCAATATCGCGCACGGCAGAGAACCCTGTCACGCTCCGTTCTGGACCGGCTGCTCGATGACGCGCCGGATGCGGAAACGGATGCGCTCGTTAGCCTGAAGGATCAGGCACGCGAAATGCGTGAGGTGATCCGCCGCGATCTCGAGGCATTGCTCAATACCCGCCGTAACCCCGCCGGCCCGCCGGTTGCGCTGAAGGAACTGTCCGACGCGCTGGTGAGCTATGGCGTGGACGGTATTCTCTCGGCCAATCTGGTGACGGATGCCTCCAAGGCGCGGCTCGCACGCAGCATTGAACGGCGGATTTCCCTGTTCGAAACCCGCCTTGGCGATGTGCATGTGACAATCCTGAAGAACCGCACGGATGGCGACCGGGCGCTTCGCATGCGTATACAGGCAAGCTTCCGCCTTCAGGAAGGCATGCCGCCAATCAGTTTCGAATCCCGGATCGATCCGTCCACGCAGCGTTTCCTGGTGGAGGCGACGAATGGCTGACGGCTTTCTCGAAAAATACAATGATGAACTTTTTGCCCTGAGAAAGCGGGCATCGCGTTTCGCGGCGGCGTTTCCCAAGATTGCCGGCAGGCTGCGCATGACGGGCGATGTCGCCGACGATCCGCATGTCGAGCGGCTGATCCAGAGTTTTGCCTATTCCGCCGCCCGTGTGCGTCAGAAGCTGGACGACGAGTTTCCGGAACTGTCGGACAGCCTGCTGGAAACGCTCTATCCGCATTATCTTGCGCCGATCCCGTCCATGAGCGTGGTTCAGTTCACCCCAAGCACGGCGCTGGCAACCGTGCAGACGCTTCCGCGGCACAGCGAAATCCTCGCCGAACCCGTCGGCGGTGAAAGCTGCCGTTTTCGTACCACGCAGGAGGTGGCGATTGCGCCGCTGCAAATCGCAGCCGCAACGCTTTCCGGCCAGCCGATCGACGCGCCTTTTTCGGCCTCCTTCGCCGGTGCCGCCAGTTGCCTGCGGCTTTCACTCCGCAGCACGGCGCCGCGCGGCGGCACTTTCCCGGAAATGGGCCTGACGAAACTTCAGATTTTCCTGTCCGCCGCCTGGCAGCAGGCCACGGCGCTTTACGAGCTTTTGACCAACCATTGCGTGGGCATGGCGCTTGCGCGTCACGCCGAGGACAAGGAAGCCGTTTTCCTGCCCGCCGGCAATCTCAGGCCATCCGGTTATACGCGCGATCAGGCCATGTTGCCCTATCCGGCCAACAGTTTTGACGGATACCGGCTTCTCACCGAATTCTTCGCGTTGCCGCAGAAATTTCTCTTTCTCGACATCGACGGGCTGGGCAAATGGAGCGGCGGCGATTGCGAACTTTACATCTATCTGGATGCGGCGGACACGCAGCTTGAGCGCATGGTGTCGGTCCGGGATTTCGTGCTGAACGCCTCGCCGGTCATCAACCTGTTCAAACAAAGCTGCGAACCGTTGAGCCTTGATGGCACGCGCACGGAATACCGCCTTCTGCCGGACGCACGACGGCAGCGGACCCGCGAAATCTATGCTGTCGAAAACGTCCAGCTGACCAGCCGCTCCGGGCAGACCGAAAAGACCTCCCCGTTTTTTGGCCGCACACAGCGCAATAACGGCGCGAACGTGTTCTGGCAGATACAGCGCCGGTTCGATGACGATGGTTCTTCCGATACGGACATCGCCTTCGTGGATCAGAAGCGCGGACCGCTTGGACCGCTCGACATGGTGGCGAGCATCGATACGCTGTGCATCAATCGCGAGCTGCCAAGCCAGCTCCCCTTTGGCGGCGGACACCCGTTCCTGCAGCTTTCGACCGGCAACGAGGCGGTGAAATCCATCCATGCGCTGATGCCGCCGACAGCGGCGATCCGTGTCAACGAGCGTTCGGCGCGTGAATGGCGGCTGATCTCGCATCTCCTCCTCAACCATCTGTCCCTCACCGACAGCGGCGGCGCGCCGCTGAAGGACATCCTATCGCTATATTCCTTCAGGGACAGCCCGGAAACCCGGCAGCTCGTGGAGGCGATCAGCAATGTCGAGGCGCAGAATTCCCATGCCAGGATCGGCTCGGCCATGGTGCCGGGAACTGACATCACCGTGGAGTTCGATCCCGCGCTGATCGCGCGACCTGCCGCATTTGTTTTCGCCAATGTCCTCAACCATTTCTTCGGGCTCTACACCTCGATCAACAGTTTCACGCGGCTGACGGCGACGATGCGGGGCCACTCCAAACCGATTGCCCGCTGGCCTGCCCGTGCGGCCGACCGGCCGCTGCTCTAGGAGACCGGGATGGAACAGCAAACGCCAACCATGAAAGACCGGCAGGCGGCGCTTCTCAGCGACGATCCCGGTCGTTTTGAGCCCGCCACTGCGTTTCGCGTCGCCCAACTCGTTTCCGCGGATGACGGGATCGTCATCGGTGCCCATGGCGGAACACAGCCGACCCCGCTGGCGATCAGCGGTTTCAACCACAAACGCGGCCAGGCCGAACTGAAATCCGCTTTCGCGCCCACCGTCGGGCCGCTCGGTTCGCTGCCGCCGGCCTATGGCGAATTGCTGCAGCGGGAGGAACGCAATCGCTCCGGCGCGCTGGCAAGCTTCTTCAATCTGTTCGCGGCAAGGTTCAGCGAATTATTCGTATCCGCGACGGAAAAATACCGCCTCGCAAGGGGATTGCGCTGGTCGGTCGAGCAGCGGGAGAATGGTTTCCGTAAAACGCTGCTCGCGCTCACCGGTTTTCGCACTGCCGGTCTGGTCGAGAAGGCAGGCGTGAGTGAAGATGCGCTCCTGCGTTTCAGCGGCCTTTTGGCCGGCCGCAACCGCAATGTTTCGGCCCTGACATCAATGCTTTGCGAATTCACGGGACTTCCGGTCAATGTCGAACAGTTTCGCCGGCGGTGGGTGGCTTTGCCGCTTCATGAACAAAGCCAGCTCGGGCAGGCATCCGGACTGAGGCTCGGACAGAACACGACGGCGGGAAGCGCTGTCGAAGATATGAGCGGCGGTTTCCGGGTCGTGATCGGTCCTGTCGCCTATGCGGATTATCTGGCCCTGACGCCCGGATCGAAGCGGCTTGCGGAGATATTTTCGCTGACGCGCCTGTTCGTTGGAAGCGCATTGCATTTCGATGTGCAGGTGATCCTGAAAAAGGAGGACATTCCCTTTTGCCGCCTCGGCCAGTCCGATGCTCCCGCCCGTCTCGGCTGGAACAGCTGGGCTCGTGTGGCGCCCGCCCAAAAAGACAGCGCCGATGCTGTGGTGACCGAGCCGGAAGGCTCGGCGATTTCCGCATGAGGGCATGGATATGAAGCTTGCACTCAGGGACACACAAAATATCGGAGCCACAAGAGCCAACCCATGGAGCTTTGAGCGCGGCCGCCGCGTCATCGGCCGATCTGGCGATTGCGACTGGCAGATCGACGACAATGAGCGGCGCGTTTCCAAGCAGCACTGCACGCTCAGCCGCGATGGTGAAGGTTTTACGATCCTTGACCAGAGCGCGAACGGCACGCTGGTCGATGGCCGCCTGCTGCTCGAAGGCGAAAGCGCGCGTCTCCGGGACGGTTCGCAAATCAATATTGGCGGGCAGATTTTTCAGGTTGCCATCAGCGGTGATGCCGAGCTGGATTTTTCCGATCCCGACGCATCCCTGCGTATGAGTGACGAGCCGCTGACCATTTCGGCGATCCTTGCCGACATCGCCCCGAACGGCCGTTCGGCCGGCGGCGTGATGGGCAACACAGCCGCTTCCGATGAATGGTCCGAAACATGGCGCGAGGGCGCGAACCGGAAGGCAAAATCCATTTCACGAAATGTTGAGATCGGCTGGAGCGAACCGCCTGCGGCGCGTGGAATAGGCACCGTTCTGCCTGATAACTGGGACGACGAGCCGGTTGCAAGCAGCGAGCACGAACATACCGACGCATTGAACACGCCGGTCATGATTTCACGCCCGGTTTCGGCCGCAGGTAGCGAAGATTTCAACAGTGTTTTTCCGGAGGCAAGCGAAGAGCCGACCCTGGAGAAAGCATCAACTGCTGATAATTCGACCGCGCAGGAGATCGGCGATCTTCTGACCACGCTGGAGCGGGAAAACGCCGATTGTCTGGCCATTCTCGACATTGAAAGCGAGCGCGCCGGCCACGGTTCGTCAGCCTCCCTGAGCGAGCGGATGGAAACGCTCATCCGCCAGCAGCGGCGTCTCGCCGCCTCTCTCGAAACCTTGATCCATAACTGCACGCAAAAGCTCGAGCCAAGGCTTCTCGAAGCCTCCGTCGATGCCGGCAACGATCTCCGGGCGAAAATCGGCCGCAGGGACTGGCAGGGCCTGATCATGAAGGCCGATTACTGGTCCACGTACAAAAAGCAATTTGAGGAAAACGGCCGTCCATTGCCGATCAGACAGTTCCTGCAGCGGGCAGCGCGCGGTGAGACCGCGCCTACACGGGAACCTGACGCGATTGCGGCCGATGCAAAGGGGGTAAACAACCACAATGAGACATGAGAACCGTGTTGCCTGGAGCGAGGGCATGTTTCTTCGCGTCCAGCATTTTCAGCAATCCGACCGCTGGACCGAACGCCTGGTGCGCAACACCACGCGCAACCTCTCGCCTTACCCCTGGGGCGTCGCCGAAATCGGCGTGGACCGCAGCGCATTGTCGATAGGGCAATTCGCCCTATCGAACCTGCGAGGCGTCCTTCCCGATGGAACGCCCTTCGAAGCGCCTGAAGATTCCGACTTGCCGCCGCCACTCGATCTCGACGAAAGCGTCAAGAACGCCGTCATCTATCTCGCCCTGCCAGCGCGGCAGCCGGGCAAGGCGGACATGTCCGCCAGCGGCCGCAACGATGCGAATAATGTGCGCTTCACCGCCTCCAGCTATGAGGTCTCCGACACCAATATCGAGACGGATTTCGTGGCCCCCATCGATGTCGGCCGTCTTAGCCTGAAATTCCTCAAGACCGGCGACGATCTTTCCGGTTACGATCTCATCGGTCTGGCACGCGTGATCGAGGTCCGTTCCGACCGCGCGGTCATTCTAGACCCGGATTTCATTCCTCCGAGCCTCAGCTGCGCGGCGGCACCCCGCCTCAACGAATTGCTGACGGAACTTCTGGGGATCGTGCGCCACCGTGCGCAGGCGATTGCCGAACGCATCGGCGACCCGACGATCCGGGGAACCGCGGAAGTAGGCGATTATTTCCTGCTGCAGATCCTCAACCGCGCCGATCCGCTGCTGGCGCATCGCTGCGCCAACGCCACGCGTTTTCACCCCATCCGCTTTTACGAAGACTGCATCCAGCTTGCCGGCGAGCTCGCCACCTTCACCACGGACAAAAAACGCGCGACGGATTTCCCGCCCTATCGGCACGAGGATCTGAAGGCCACCTTCGGCGCGGTTTTTGATGATCTGCGCACATCGCTGTCGGCGGTTCTGGAACAGGCCGCCGTGGCCATCGAACTGGTGGAGCGCCGCCATGGCGTCCGCGTCGGCACCATCCACGATCGCACATTGCTGCGCGATGCCGGTTTCGTGCTTGCCGTGCGCGCGGATATGGCCGCCGAGGACATTCGCCGCCGTCTGCCGGCTCAGATCAAGGTCGGGCCGGTGGAGCGGATTTCCGAACTGGTCAACGTGGCGCTGCCGGGCATTCCCGTGCGCTCCCTGCCGGTTCTGCCGCGGCAATTGCCCTATCGGTCCGGCACCGTCTATTTCGAGATCGACACGCAATCACCACTCTGGAAGCAGCTTGATACATCAGGCGCCATCGCCCTGCATCTGGCGGGAGAATTCCCCGGGCTTGAGATGGAAATGTGGGCGTTACGCGAATGAGCAAGGAAAAGCCCTCCTCCTGGCAGGATTTGCCGACGGTGGTCGAGATCACCGAAGAAAGCCGCCGACGCAACCAGAACGCCCGCAACATGGCGGCTATCCTCGAGGACATTGTCGAAGCCGACGAGCCGGCCGGGCGGCCGAAGGGAAGCGCGGCCGCCATGCCGGTCGATCAACTGCTCTCCGGTTTCCATTTCGGCGGCGACGATGTGCCGACGCTCGTGCAATCGGCCGCCCCCCTTCTCAACCTCGCGCATCTCCTGCGCTTCAGCGATGCCGAGCCGGATCCCGATCAGCTTCGCCGCGCCTGCGTTGAGGCTATCACCCGCTACGAACGCGATCTCGCTTCCGCACGCATCAGCCCCGAACGGGCAAGGGCGGCGCATTATGTCGTATGCGCCACGGTGGATGATGTCGTTCTGAGCAAGCCCTGGGGCGTGCGAGCAGGCTGGGCGCGCTCCGGCCTTGTCTCCACCTTCCACAATGACGTTACCGGCGGCGACCGGGTTTTCGACATTCTCGACCATTTCCACCAGTCACCCGGCGCCAACAAGGATCTGCTGCTGCTGATCTATCTGTGCCTGTCACTGGCTTTCGAAGGACGCACCCGCGTTTCGCCAAAGGGTGCGCTGGAGCTCTCGCGCATCCGCGACAGCCTCTACAAAACGCTGATCGGCCAATACGGCACCTTCGAACGGGAGCTTTCGCCGCACTGGAAAGGCGTCGATGCACGGCATACGCCATTGCGCACGATGGCTGCGCTGTGGACCCTGCTTTCGCTGATGGCGCTTGCCTTCGCGCTTGGTTATCTCTTCTTCACGCTGTCGCTCAACAATGCCTCCGATGTGACCTTCGAGAGGCTCGCCCATCTGCCGCCGAACGAAACACCGAGCGTGCTGATCGCAAACCCGCCGCCACAGCCACCGGCGCAGGTCGAAACGCCCAAGGTCGTGGAACCGCCGAAGACGGAGCCGCGGCAACCGTCCCGGCTTGAAAAGCTGATGGCCTTCCTTCAGCCGGAAGTCGAAAAGAAGCTTGTCACGCTGGCGGATGTGAACGGGCGGCTGCGCGTCCGCATCAACAATTCGGGCCTGTTCTCCACCGGCAGCGCCGATGTCAGTCCGCAGTTCCGCGATCTCATCCAGCGCATCGGCGGGGCGCTTGCGGCTGAAAAATTCCGCGCCGTCGTCATCGGTTATACCGACACCGTGCCGATCAAGACGGTGGAGTTTCCGTCGAACTGGCACCTTTCCGAAGCGCGCGCCAAGGCGGTCGGAGACATTCTTTCACAATTCACCGGCCCGGAAGCGATCCTGACGGAAGGCCGTGCCGACAGCGACCCGATCGCCGACAACAAGACGGAGGAAGGTCGTCAGATCAACCGCAGAACAGAAATCATGGTCCTGACCAATCCCGATGAAAAACTGAGCGACGCCGGCATTCTCTCGCCGACCATCCAGAACAGTTCGGGACAGCAGCCGCGAGAGGTCCAGCCATGAATCCGCTAAGCTATTTTTATACGATCCGCTCCTATGTCGAGAGCTATGCGGCTCTCATCGGCCGCCGGTTCCTGTCGCTGCTGTGGGTGGTCGCGCTCTGCATCGTCATCTGGTTTTACGGCTATCTGGTCGCGCTGGGCGATTTCAAGCCTTTGGGAACGACACAGGCCCGGCTGATCGCCATCGGCATCATTCTGGCGATATGGCTGGTCTATATCGTCGTCACGATTTATCGCGGTCGCAAGCAGGACAAGGAACTCGTCGACAGTATCGAGCGCGAAGCCCTGGCCAACCGCCAGGCCGAAGTCGGCGAAATCCAGACGCGTCTCAAGGAAGCCTTGGCGCTGCTGCGGCGGGTCACGAAAAAGCGTTTCGGTTATATTTACGACCTGCCCTGGTATGTCATCTTCGGCGCACCGGGCTCCGGCAAGACGACGGCGCTCACCAATTCCGGTCTGCAATTTCCGCTTGGCGATGCGCTCGGCGAAAACGCAGTGAAGGGCATCGGCGGCACGCGCAACTGCAACTGGTGGTTTGCCGACGAGGCGATATTGATCGACACCGCCGGCCGTTACACCACGCAGGACGATCTTGATGGCTCATCGAAGGCCGGCTGGGAAGGATTCCTTGGACTTCTGAGACGATATCGCCGCTCGCAGCCGATCAACGGCGCATTGGTGACATTGTCTATCCCCGATCTTCTCACCCGTGATCCCGAGGAACAGCGGCAGGAACTGCGCTCCATCCGCCAGCGGCTTTCGGAACTGGACGAGTATCTGCGTGCGCGCGTTCCGGTCTATATCGTGCTGACGAAGGCGGATCTGCTGCATGGTTTCGTGGAATTCTTCGACGGTTTCAACAAGACCGATCGCCAGCAGGTTTGGGGCACGACCTTCAAGCTGGATGAGAGCTATACCGCCGAGAACCTGCCGCAACGCCTGACGGAAGAGTTCGAGCTGCTGCAGCAGCGGGTCGATGCGATGCTGATCGAGCGCCTGCAGCAGGAGCAGAATGCCGAAACGCGCGGCCGCATCTTCCGTTTCCCGGCTGAACTCGCACGGCTGAAGGACCGGCTCCATGAAGCTCTGACCGAGCTTTGCGCAAGTTCTCCCCTCATCGAAGCCCCACTTTTGCGTGGCGTTTACCTCGCTTCGGGAACGCAGCCGGAAACGGAAAGGTCTCCCGCAGCGTCCCGAACCCGCCGAAGCTATTTCCTGTCGCGGCTGTTCAAGGACGTCATCTTCCCCGAAGCCGCACTGGTGATGCGTGACAAGCGCCTTTCCAGGCGACAATTGCTGGTGCGGCGCATTGCCTATGGCGTATCCGCCGCCGCGGTCGCCATTGTCTTCACCGGCTGGATTTTCACCTATTTCGCCAATACGCAGGCGCTGGCGGAAGCCGATCGCAAACTTGGCGCTTATGAACAGCTCGTTCAGGGCATTCCCGTGCGCGATGTTTCCGACGCCGATTTTCTCCGTATCCTCCCGGCGCTCGACAATCTGCGCGATGTCAATTCCGGCTTTGCCCGCGAGAGAGTGTGGAACGTCAGCTTCGGGCTCGATCAGGAAGACAAGATCGCCGGACGGCAGCGTGACGCCTATCAGCGCGCGCTCAATGCCCTGCTCCTGCCCCGCATGATCGTGCAGCTGCAGAAACAGCTGAAGGACGAAAGGGATGTCACGCGCACCTTCAATTCGTTGAAGTTCTATGGAATGCTCGGCGGCATGGGTGCACTGGACCCCGATTTCCTGACCGTGCAGACGCATCAGATGTTCGCATCCCTTTATCCCGGCGACGGAAGAGCGGCGGCGAGAGAGGCGCTCGACCGGCACGCAAAAGCGCTGGCGAATGGCGTGCTCGCCCCGATCGAGCTCGATGCGCGGCTCATCGCCACCGCCCGCGAAACCATCCGCAACCAGGCTGTCGGCACGCGTGCCTATGATATTCTCGCCGGTCTTCCGCAGGCGCGGGAACTGATGGAATGGACACCCGCCACGGCTTTCGGCCCGCTTGGCGAGCGTGCCTTCGAGCGCCGCAGCAAGGCGCCAATGGCGGAAGGCATCGAAGGTCTTTTCACGGCGGAAGGATATCGCAGCGTTGTCATTCCGCAGGTCGCCCATGCGGCGCGCATCGCGCTTTCCGAAGGGTGGGTGCGCGGTTCCGATGATGCCATCAGGGGCGCCACGGTCGAGCAGGTGGCGCAGGCTGCACTGCAAATCTATTTCGACCGTTTCGAGAAAAAATGGGCCGATACGCTGGCCGACCTTCGGGTCAAATCGTCCCAGACCCTTGGCGACGCGGTGGAAACGACCCGCGCACTTGCCAATGAGCGCAATATCGTGGTGGAAGCTGCCAGATCGATCGCGGATGCGACCGATCTACGTCCCGGAGCAAACCCGGCCACCCTCGCCCCCACCGCGGAAGGCGACGCAACCGCAGCCGTTCTGGCCGCCACGGTGAACGCGGCCGATCCCTATGCGAGACTGCGGGACATGCTGGCGGCGAAAGGCGCGGCCGCAGCAGGCGAGCAGGCCAATGGCGGCAAGGCCGGGGGTTCGCCATCGGAACAGTTGCTCGCGCATTTCAAGATGCTGAACGAGCAGCTTGCCCGCTCGGCAACCACCTCCGACGAAGTCGCCAAGGTGTTCGACGTGGATAGCCAGCTTACCAAAGCAAATCAGGATCTGTTGCAGCAGGCCCGCGATTTGCCGGCGCCGCTGGATGTGTGGGTGGCGGGCGTGGCGGCGGATGTCGGTTCGCTTGCGGTCAAATCCGCACGCAGCCGCATTGCCGAACTCTGGGCAGCCGATGCGGCATCCCTGTGCTCTTCCATCGTGACGGGCCGTTATCCTTTTGACAGGTCATCTTCCCGCGATGTCGCCATCGCGGATTTCACCCGTCTCTTCGGGCCATCTGGTGTTTTCCAGAGCTTCTTCAAACAGCGACTGGAGCCGTTTGTCGACAGGACGACCAACCCCTGGAGCTGGAAAGGCACCTTCGGCGCCGCCGGCATTCCCAGCAGCGCCATTGCCCAGTTCGAAAATGCCGACAAGATTTTGCGCGCCTTCTTCCCGAATGGCAGCGAGACGCCGGCGGTGTCGATCAATGTCAAACCCGTTTCGCTCACCAATGCCTCCAGTGCCGTCATGCTGGAAATCGAGGGTGAGCGGGTCGTTTATTATCACGGCCCCATTCAGGCGAAATCGATCACCTGGCCGTCGCGCGAAAACACGGCCAGCCTGTCGCGCATCGCCTTCCAGCCGGGCGGCTGGCAGCAGGCGAAAACCGAAAACGGCGACTGGTCGCCATTCCGGCTGTTCGACGGCGCCGACATCGAAAACCAGTCGGGTGATCTGCTGCGGGTGCGATTTGCGAATGGTGCTCAGGCTGCCGAATTCGATATTCAGTTCGGTTCGGTTCTCAACCCATTCAGGCTGGACGCCATCGCCGGCTTTGCCTGCCCCGCACAGTTTTAGCGGCGGGGCGGCACAGCGTTTTTTTACAGGAGGGGATCTATGATGAAAGCAACGACGAAAAGCACCACGGTCAATAACAACTGATGGCCAATCAGGCATCGAGGCCCGCGGAAACCGCAGCGGAAAGCGACCGCATCGGTTTCTTCGGCAAGGTACCCAGCCATGGCGACTTCATCTCCGACGGGCTTGAACGAGAGTTGATCGGGACGTTTGACGACTGGATGCGATCCGGCCTGCACGCCTGCGCGGACATGTTCGCGGGCCGATGGTCCGAAATATTCGCGTCATCGCCTCCCATACGTTTCATCATCGAAAGCGGCATATGGGGAAACTGCGCCTATGCCGGCGTGCTGGTGCCCAGTGCAGACCGGGTGGGGCGAAAATATCCGCTTGCCATCATTGCCCAGCTCAATAACTTCCGGAAACATCCAAGAACGCTCTATCTCGACGACACCTGGTTCATGGCCGCCGAGGCGCTGGCCGAAACATCCATGACGGATGATTTCAACATGTCCCGGTTCAACGCCTCCGTCAAAAAACTGCGCCCGCCGAAGCCACGGGAAGAGGATGATGCACCGGAAATGGTGCGTAACCGTGTACCGACGAGCCTCTGGTGGCGCATTGATCCCGTCAGCCGCCGTGCACGCGGCCTCAAATTTGACGGCAAACCCAAAGCTTCCGATTTCCTGCGCCTCTTCAGCGACATGGCAGGCAAGGGCGATGAGGACGGTTCAGCACCTGCGCAGGCGTCGGAGAGTGCGAGACAGAAAACCCCACCCATTATCTCGCCCACACCCTCAACCGAACAGCCCACGCCGGTTATCTACAGCTATGCCACGCACCCGGGAACACGGGTTTCCCTGAACGCGGATTCGCTCTTCGTTTCCCAGACGCCCGCCCTCTTCGCCATAGCGGATGGACAGGGTGACACGCACAGCGCCGTGGAAGCCGCCCGTCTGGTCACGAATATTCTTGCCGAGACGCCGGACGCCGAAAATCCCGAAGTGATGGCGCAGCAGATTAGGGGGAAGCTCGGCACGGTCAACAGCCTGCTTCTGTCCCGACAGGCCATGGGCGCCGACGGCAGGCCGATGGCGAGCGTTATCATAGCCTCCATTTTCGGCCGCAGGCTGAGCGTGTTGTGGTCTGGCGACGCGCGTGCCTATCTCCTGAAAAACGGAACCATGCACCAGCTTTCGCGCGATCACGTCGTTGTCGGCATGAAAAAGCAGCTCTCGCAATGTGTCGGCCTTTCCCAGCAATTCCGGCCGGATATCGTCGGGGAAGAGTGGAGTTCGCAGGACAGGCTGCTCCTGTGCAGCTATCCGCTGGTGCAAATCCTGAAGGAGCGCGCCATTGCCGAGATTGTCGGCAACACCCCGATCAAGGACTGCGCCAGCGCCCTGATCCAGGAAGCGCTGATCGACGACGCACGCGAGAATGTCAGCGCGATCGTGATTGGAAACCGGCTTGAGCAAGGGTAAACAACCGGGCGATGGGCCTGCCTACCCGCAGGTTGCCGAGCGCTTTTCCGATCTGTGGGAAAGCATCCGCCACGATGGCACTGAGGAGAGGTCGGCCGAAGACCGGAAGGATCTGATCGACCAGATCAGGAACGCGCTGGATCGGAAAGTCTCGCATTTTTCCGAGGCAAAACCCGACTGGATTGCCGACAGTTTTTCCCTTGAACGGATTGCCTACGAAAGCGAAAACACGCTGCTGCTGCAAGTGCGGCACCGCGATCTCGGCACCCTTCATGCGCTGAAGACCGTGCCACCAGCGTTGAGAAACGACGCGGCGCTACTGCAAAGATTGCGGGAGGAGGCACAGGTCGGACTGACACTGCGCCATCCGTGCCTGGTGGAAACATCGGCGCTGCTGAGACTGCCCGATGGCCGGCCGGGTCTGTTGCAACCATGGCTGCCGCGGTCATTGGCATCGCTGCGGCCGGTTACCGCATCGCATACGGTCACAATCCTTCGCCGCCTGCTGGAAGGGCTAAGCGCCATGCATGCACGGGGTTATATCCACTGCGATGTCACGCCAGCCAATATTTTTCTGGAGGACGGCGATTTCGAAACAGGTAGGCTTGGCGATTTCGGTATTACGCTGGAGATCGGCCAAAGACATGCGGAACGGGGCATGAGCTTCGCCGCCTCGCGCGAATTTGCGGCGCCGGAACGGATGCGGGACGCAGCGGCAAAGCCGGATCAGGATATATTTTCAGTGGGACGGCTTGCCCGGCGGCTTGCTGGGTCAGATGGGGCGCGAGCAACGCAAAGCTTGGCGGATTTTGCGGACGCCTGTTGCTATGACAATCCCGCTTTGCGTCCGCAATCGGCGATGGAAGCGCTACAACTTCTGTAGCGCCCAATCGTCAGTTGCCGCTGCCGGGAAGCGGTGCTGCCGCCGTCGGCACGCTCTTCTGGAACACGGTCAGGAGCTTGGCCGAATCCACCAGCGGCGCGTTGCTGGCATAAAGCACATCACCCTTCTGCATCTGGAAAAGCTGCATGAGGGCAATGCTGGAAGCGTCGCGCATATTGACGTGATAGATTACCGGCCGCATGGTCGTGGCTGTCGCGACCGGGCCTTTCGCGCCCGATGCCGTTGCGGCGGGAACCTGAATAATCTCATTGCGGAAGACATAGACATTGCGTGCGTCCGCACGGTCATCCAGCAACCCGCCAGCGCGGCCGACAGCCTGCGCCAGGGTGAGTTTCCCGGCTTCGAACTGGAATTCGCCAGCGCTCTTGAAGGCGCCGAGCGCCGTGTAACTCGCCGCATCGCCATCGATCATGATCTGATCATCAGGTGACAGTCGGATATTCTGGCGGTCTTCCCGCATGACGCGATCAAGCGGCGCACTGGCCCTGTGCGAGCCGCGAACCACGGTGACCGTGGCCGCGCCCGGCGCGACAGTCGGGCCGCCGGCCTGATTGAGCGCATCAAGCACCCGCTCCTGACGGGCGGTGAGCGTTATTTTTCCGGGGTTCTTCACCGCACCGCCGAGCATGACGGCGCTCGTCGGCTTATCTACGACGGTAACGACGGCCTGCGGGTTCACGGCCGATCCCTTGAGCCCGGCGACGACCTGCGATTGCAGCCCCTCGGGCGTCGAATCCACCACCCGCTGTTTGCCGACGAAGGGAATATTCACCGATCCGCCCTGATCCACGGTAAAGCGGCCGAGATTGAGCGTCTTGCTTTGCGTCGGGGAGAAAAGTCCGTCTTCTCCCGTATCCAGCACGGTGATGTCGATCACGTCGCCGCGTCGCAATCTCTGGGCATTGTAACCGGTGTTGCGAAGCGCGGTAAGGCCAGGCCCGGAGGCGCCCTGCAGGCTTCCGGCGGAAACCGTGGCCGCCGGTGCATTCGCCAGTTCGATGACGGGGATTTTTTCGTTGGTTCGTGGGAAAGTCGCAGATCGGATATTGCCTGCGGTCGGTCCGTCAGATGGCTTTGCACATGCGCTCAAAAGCGCCACCAGCAAAACCGCACCCAACTTTTTCATCCCTCATCCCCTCGATGATTCAACCTGACGCAGAGATAACATCCCGACACGTCATCGCAACAACTTTAGCGGTTGCAATTTAGCGAAAACTTGTCTTCCAAAGAAAAGGTGTGACCATTCCGCAACCTTTTCGGAAGCGCCCAAAAGCAAACCCCAACAATGTACCGATGAGAAATAGGCAGCGGTCCCGCGCTCGCCAGCATGGGGGATTTTGGATGGAACGGTTTTGCGGTGCGGGAGTTTGTTTTGTGCAAACCCAAGACAGGAGGAAGAACAATGGACCACAGCAATCACGTCCGTCTGGCTGAAACCGAACTCACGCCGTCCGTTCTGGAAGGCGCCACCGTTTATGGCGCGGATGATCACAAGGTCGGTAAAGTTGATCATGTGCACGGTGTCGGCGCCAACACGACAGCCATCATTGATGTCGGCGGTTTTCTCGGCATTGGCGCAAAGCCCGTTGCAGTGCCGATCAGCGACCTTGATTTCATGCGCGATGAAGATGGCGACGTCCATGCCGTTACCTCGTGGACAAAGGACCAGCTGAAGGACATGCCCGAACATCGTCACTAAGCCTGTCCCACCAGACTTCAGAAGCGCCCGGCCATGTGCCGGGCGTTCGTTTATATGGGCCGCTCCCTGCACCGCTCCCCCTCCGCCGGCAAATGGAACACTTGCGCATGTCAGGCATTTTCATGGCGCGCAATAATTGGGCGCAAGGCATTCAAGGGGACGACAATTGCACAATCAGATTCAGGCCAGCCCGCTGAGCATTGACGACGTGACCGTCATCGATGACGAAAAAGTCAAGAAGGCCGTAACGGCCGCAGCCCTTGGCAACGCCATGGAGTGGTTCGATTTCGGCGTTTACGGTTTTGTCGCTTATGCCGTCGGCAAGGTCTTCTTTCCCGAGGCGGCTCCCGCCGTTCAGACCGTGGCGGCACTGGCGACATTTTCGGTGCCGTTTCTCATTCGTCCTCTCGGTGGCATTTTTTTCGGCGCGATGGGTGACAAGTTCGGACGCCAGAAAGTCCTTTCGCTCACCATCATCATCATGGCGGCCAGCACCTTCTGCATCGGCCTCATTCCGGGATATGCGACGATAGGCATCTGGGCGCCCGTCCTGCTGTTGCTCTGCAAACTCGCCCAGGGCTTTTCCGTCGGCGGCGAATATACCGGCGCGGCGATCTTCGTGGCGGAATATGCGCCGGACCGCAAACGCGGCTTCCTCGGCAGCTGGCTCGATTTCGGCTCAATTGCCGGCTTCGTGCTTGGCGCGGGCTTCGTCGTGCTGCTCAGTAGCGCCATGGGGGAAGCAAAGTTCCTCGATTGGGGCTGGCGCATACCCTTCTTCCTTGCCGCACCGCTCGGGCTCATCGGCCTTTATCTTCGCCACGCCGCGGAAGAGACCCCGGCTTTCACCGAACGGCTGCAGCGCGCTGAAGAAGAGGACCGCCAGTCGCTCAAGGAGCGGCCGATGGTGCCGATCGCGGAAATCGCCAGAGAGCATACCCGATCCCTGGCGATCTGCATCGGCATGGTTCTCGTCACCAACGTGACCTATTACATGCTGCTGACCTACATGCCGACCTATCTGTCGAAAACGCTGAATTACAGTGAGGATCACGGCGTTCTCATCATCATCGCTGTCATGGTCGGCATGCTGTTCGTCCAGCCGGCAATCGGCTTGCTGAGCGACCGGATCGGCCGCAGGCCGTTTCTCGCCGTCGGCAGCACGGCGATCCTTTTTTTCTCGCTGCCGGCCTTTCATTTCATTGCCAGCGGTCAGGTGGTGCAGATCTTCTTCGGGCTGCTCATTCTCGCAGTCGCACTCAATTGCCTGATCGGCATCATGGCCTCCACCTTACCCGCCCTCTTCCCGGCCCGCATCCGCTACAGCGCTTTGGCAATCGCCTTTAATATCTCGATCATCGTCGCGGGGCTGACACCAACGGTAACCGCCTGGCTGGTGGAAGTGACCGAAAACATCTACATGCCGGCCTATTATCTCATGGTCGCAGCCGTTTTCGGCATCGTCACGACCTTCTTCCTGAAGGAAACGGCCAACCGGCCGCTCTATGGCGATACGCCGAATGCCTCCAGCCGGAAGGAAGCAAAATCGCTTCTTGCCGAGCAATATCTGCACATCGAAAAAAGCGTCGAGGAGATCGACGAGGAACTCGTCAAGCTGGAGGAGCAGAAGAAAACCCTCCAGGCGAAACGCGAGGAACTCGTCGGCCGGCATCCGGACCTGAACTGACAACTGCGCGTCAAAAAGTAAAATGCGCGGCGGTGCATCTTGCACCCCGCGCATCAGGTTTGATGGTTTTCAGCAATCCGCCTTGATATCCGCCGTTGCCTGTCTCAAACGGCGAGGAAACCGCCATCGACGGGCAAGACGGCGCCGGAAATCATCTTGCTGTCGTCCGAGAGCAGCAGCGCGATGCTCTGCGCCACTTCTTCCGCTTCGGCAAAACGGTTGAGCGGATGACGAACCATCATCGGCTGGCTCTTTACGGGATCGTTCCAGGCTTCGGCAGCGAGTTCGGTCAGCGTGATGGTCGGCGCAACCGCGTTGACGCGGATACCATGGGGGCCGAGCTCCTTGGCGAGAACACGAGTTGCGCCTTCAAGCCCTGCCTTGGACGCTGCATAACACAGGTGATCCTGAAAACCGCGATGGCCGGCGATAGACGTGATGTTGACGATGGCGCCACCACCGCCATTTGCGATGCGGGCGCGGGCAAATTCCTGGCAGGTGACGAGGGCCGCGCGCAGGTTGATGCCCAGCACGGCCTCATAACCCGCATCGCTCATGTCGAGCACGCTTTCCAGCACGTTGATGCCGGCGCTGTTGATCAGGAAATCGCAGGGGCCAGCCTCCGCCATCGCGGCGCGGGTGGCGGCGACATCGGCAAGATCGACACGGATCGAACGTCCGCCGATTTCGCTTTTCAGGCTGTCGAGATCGGACTGCGTGCGGCTGATCGCCACCACTTCCGCACCGCGCGCGGCCATCAGCTGCGCGCAGGCGCGGCCGATGCCTTTGCCTGCGCCGGTGATGATGACGGATTTTCCGGAAAACTGCATGGAACCCTCGTTATTTTGCGGCCCTGAAGGCCGGATGATCTAAGCTTCTGGAGCCAATCAATAGCTGGCGGAACGAATGGCGCGCGCCGCATTTTGCAGCGCCAGAAACGCGTCGTAACGCGCCTGATGAACCTTTTGAAAATCAGGATCTGGCGCTGCCCTGCTGGCGATACGCGACATCGCCGGCATAGCGGCGATGAGGTCGGGATAGGTTCCGGCGGCAACGGCACCCAGCATGGCCGAACCGAGAAGCACCGGCTCCTCGCATTCGGTCAGTTCAACCGGAAGACCGGTCGCATCCGCCAGTAACTGCCGGGCAAGCGGATGAGCGCCCGCCCCACCGCTGACGCTGATCGTTTCCACCGGCGCACCATTGCGGGCCTGCGTCTCGATAATCTGACGAAGCCCGTAACCGAGGCCGAGAAGCCCCGCCACATAAAGCGCGACGAGAGAATCCACGCCCGTCTCCATGCCATAACCGGCAATGACCGCGCGGGCATGCGGATCGGCGAAGGGCGCGCGGTTACCGAGAAATTCCGGCACCACATGAAAATCCTCGGCGATCTCAGCTGCGGCGGAAACGGAAGCGGCAAGGCTGAGGGCGCGGTCGGCAAGCCAGACCGGCAAGGCTTTGCCATCCTTCTCGGCAAGCGCCTTCGCCTCGGCAGAGGCCGGGTGCAATTGCACCAGGTAATCGATGGCCGCGCCGGCGGCGGACTGGCCGCCTTCATTGAGCCATGCGCCGGGAACCATGGCGGAATAATAGGGACCCCAGACGCCAGGCACAAAGGCGGGTTCGGCTGTGGTGGTCATGGTGCAGGAGGAAGTGCCGAAGACATAACCGAGGCATCGCGAGGCATCGCCACCCGCTGCCACCGTGCCAACGCCGCCGGCATGGGCGTCAATCAGGCCTGCGGCAACGGCGGTGCCTGCAACCAGGCCCATGGCTTTTGCAGCGTCTTCGGTGAGACCCTTGCCCAGCGTCGTGCCGGGGTGAACGACGCTTTCACCGATGCGGCGGAAGCCCTGTTCCGCAAGATCACCAAGCCCGATGCGGGTGAAATAGTCCGCATCCCAACGGTTCTCATGGGCGAGATAGGTCCATTTGCAGGTGACCGTGCAGGCGGAGCGATCAAGCGCGCCGGAAGCCTTCCAGGTCAGAAAATCCGTCAGGTCGAAGAAGTGCTCGGCCCGGGCGTAGATTTCCGGCCTGTTTTCGCTGAGCCACAGCAGCTTCGGCGTCTGCATTTCCGGGGAAATACGCCCGCCGACATATTTCAGGACGGCATGCTCGCCCGCATTGATGCGCTCCGCCTGTTCGACCGCGCGGTGATCCATCCAGACGATGATATCACGCTCGGGATGATCGGGAGCGCCCACCGGCAGCGTCTCATCATCAGGCCCGCGCACGACAAGCGAACAGGTCGCGTCGAAACCGATGCCGGCAACCTCAGCCGGATCGATACCGGCGCGTGACACGCTTTCCCGCACACTATCACAAACGGCCTGCCACACCTCACCACTCGATTGTTCGGCAATGCCCCCATCTTCGCGGTGCATGGTGATCGGGCGCTTGGCGGTGGCGAGAAGCTTGCCCGCGACATCAAAGACACCGGCCCGCGCCGAGCCGGTCCCGACATCGACGCCAACAAGATAGGAAGCCATTTACGATACTCCTCGGAGCGGATCATCCGGTGCTTGAACAGATTTTAAGCGGCGGGGGCCGTTTCCGGTTTTCCCGCCGCTCCAGAAGTTTTTAAACGCGGTCGAAGTTGGTCGGCAAGACCAGCATGTCGCGGATGGTGACGGTGCGCTTGCGCGTCAGCATGTAGATGACGGCATCGGCCACTTCGCTCGCATCGATCAGGCTGCCCGATTCCTTGGCCTTGCGGAGGTTTTCCTCCGGCCAATCGGCCAGAAGTGCGGAAACGACCGGGCCGGGAGAAACCTGCGCGACTCGCACGCCGTGCGGGATCATCTGGCGGCGCATGCCCTGCACGAAGCTGGTGATCGCCCATTTCGAGCCCGAATAGACCGGCTCCCAATAGGTCGGGAAATGGCCGGCGATGGAGCAGGTGACAATGATATCGCCGGTCTTGCGCTCCGACATATGCGGAACGACGGCATGAACGTTCTTCATGACGGCGTTGACGTTGAGGTTCAGCATCTTGTCGATGGCTTCGGGCGTCGTCTCCGTGAGATCGCCGCCGATATAGGTACCTGCGTTGCAATAGAGAATGTCGATATGATCGACCTTCGCAAGTATTTCCGGGATCATGGCGTTGCAGCTGTCGGCATCGAGCAGGTTCGTGACCTGCGGGATGGCGCGGTCGCCAAGCTTGGCCACCAGATCATTCAAGGCTTTCTCGTTCCAGTCGACCATGACCACGGTCGCGCCCTGTTCCAAGAGGGCTTCCGTGGTGGCAAGCCCGATGCCGGATGCGGCGCCGGTGATGACCGCGATCTTGCCTTGCAGCGATTCAGACATTTAGTTCTCCTGCGTTTATGAAGATGTTTCCGGGCCGGCTCAGCGCCACTCGCGCCCGATATAGATGGCCAGCAGGATGATGCCGCCCTTGATGACATCCTGCAGATAGGGGTTGATGCCCATCAGATTGAGGCCGTTATTAAGGATGCCGAGCAGCACCGCGCCGATGAGCGTGCCGAGAATGAGACCCCTGCCGCCTGCAATCGCCGTGCCGCCGAGAACGACCGCCGCAATGGCGTCCAGTTCGAAGCCGACACCGGCATTGGGCTGACCGCTCATCAAGCGGCCGGTGAGGATGAGCGCGGCAAAAGCTGCCGTGACGCCCGAGATGCCATAGACCGCAAGCTTGACGCGCTGGGTCTTCACGCCCGAAAGACGGGCCGCCAGCTCGTTTCCGCCAAGTGCATAGACATGACGGCCGAAAGCCGTGCGCTGCAACAGCACCCAGGCGATGGCATAAATCACCACCATGATGACGACAGGCACCGGAACGACGCCGATACGGCCGACGCCGAACCAGGAAATCCAGCTCGGAATGCCGCTGACCGGGTAACCGCCGGAATAGATGAGGCCGAGACCGCGCGCCATGCCCATGGTGGCAAGCGTCACGATGATGGCGGGCATCTTGCCCCAGGCGACAAGCGCCCCGTTGAAGATGCCGATGCCGAGACCGATGAACAGGCCAGCCGGCAGCGCAACCGCGGGAGACAGGCCGGTATTCACCATCAGGCCGGCCGACAGCGTGCCGACAAGCGCCATGACCGCGCCGACCGAAAGGTCGATGCCGCCGGTGAGGATGACGAAGGTCATGCCCACGGCGAGAATGCCGACGACGGAAACCTGCCGCAGCACGTTCATGATGTTGTTAACGCTGAAGAAATTGTCGCTCGCAAGCCCCATGAGGATCGATACGACGATGAGACCCGCCAGCGGCAGGGCGAGCGGCGAACGCAACATGGCGCCGAGACTGAAACCGCCCGTTTTCGCGGCTGTGCCGGTGTTTGCATCAAGCGACATGTTCAACTCTCCCGGTGGTGGCGTTTGTCATTATTGTTTCTGAATTGATGTCTTCGCCCTCGACCGTGGCGACGATGCCGCCGGAACGGAAGACGCAGACCCTGTCGGACATGCCGATCACTTCCGGCAGCTCCGAGGAGATCATGATGATCGAATGGCCCTTGGCGGCGAATTCACGCATGAGCGAATAGATTTCCGCCTTCGCGCCGACATCGATGCCGCGTGTCGGCTCGTCGAAGATCAGCACGCGCATGTCATGGTTCAGCCAGCGCGCGATGACGATCTTCTGCTGGTTGCCGCCGGACAGCGTGTCGACGCGGGCAAAAGGCCCCTGCGCCTTCACCTGCACCTGCGCCATGGCCTTCGTCGTGTGCTCCAGTTCCTTTTTGAGATCGAGGAACCAGTGGGCCTTGCGGTATTTGCGGTAATTGTTCAGCGAAATATTCTGCAGGATGGAGAAGCTGGTGATCAGCCCCTCCTCCTTGCGGCTTTCCGGCAAGAGGCCGATGCCGCGCATCAACGCTTCATCGGGGCCGGAAAAACGCGTGTCCACGCCATCGACCTTGATCTTGCGGCGCGATGCGGAATGCGCGCCGAGCATGGCCAGCACCGTTTCGGTGCGGCCTGAACCGACAAGCCCGGCAAAGCCGAGGATTTCACCCTTGCGCAGCGCAAAGCGCGAGACGGGGCCGCCCTTCTTCAATTGCAGCTCTTCCACTTCAATCACGCTTTCGGCGGAAGGATCGAGCTGCGGCTTTGGCGGAAAGCTGGCTTCGATGCGTCGGCCGACCATCATCTCGACGAGACGGTCATTATCGACCTCCGACGTCAGGCAGGAGCCGATCAGTTCACCGTCGCGCAGAACGGTGATGCGGTCGCAGATCTCGAATATTTCTTCCAGATGATGCGAAATGAAGATGATCGCCACGCCCTGACGACGCAGTTCGCGCATGACCTTGAACAGATGCTCGGTCTCAGACGGGGTGAGCGTCGCGGTCGGCTCGTCAAGAACAAGGATGCGGGCATCCAGCGACAGCGCCTTGGCGATTTCGACAAATTGCTGCTGGGCAACGGAAAGACGATGCACCGGCACGTCGAGCGGCACATCCACGGCCAGCCGGCTCATGATCTCGGCCGCGCGCTTGCGCATCGCGCCCTTGTTGAGAAGGCGCAGCGGCCCGCGGATTTCGCGGGCGAGGAACATGTTTTCCACGGCATTGAGATAGGGGATCAGGCTGAATTCCTGAAACACGATGCCGACGCCGGCGACAATCGCCTCATCATAATTGGCGAAGCGGCGATCCTTGCCGTCGATGCGGATCGTCCCTTCCGAGGGCTGCAGAATGCCGCACAGGATCTTCATCAAAGTCGACTTGCCAGCGCCGTTTTCGCCTAGAAGCGCATGCACCTCACCGGCGCGCGCCTGAAGGTCGACGCCACGCAGGACTTCGATCTTGCCAAAGCTTTTTCTTATTCCATTCAGTTCCAGCATTTCACCCTCCTCGATGGTCGGGACTGCCCCGCCCCCGCACGAAGCGGGGACGGGACCTGGGAGGAGATCTTACCAGCTGAACTCGCCGGCGTTTTTGCTGTCAACGACCATGACGTCGATCGGCACTTCCTTCGGCACGACGCGTGCGCCCCACTTCTGGGCGAGCGCCATGGCAAGACCGACACGAACCTGGTCACGCGGGAACTGCGCGGTGGTTTCGATGAAAGGGCCACCGTCGGCAATTGCCTTCACCGCTTCCGGCGCAC
Organism: Agrobacterium sp. LAD9; assembly: GCF_003031125.1. Taxonomy (NCBI): domain Bacteria; kingdom Pseudomonadati; phylum Pseudomonadota; class Alphaproteobacteria; order Hyphomicrobiales; family Rhizobiaceae; genus Agrobacterium; species Agrobacterium sp. LAD9. The sequence goes on from NZ_PHGS01000018.1 coordinate 173,536, forward strand.
CGTCTACCGAGGTCAGCTTGATGTCCTTGCCGGAACCCTGGATCGCAGCGAGTGCACCCATCGCACCGCCATCGTTGACCGAGAAGATACCGGCGAGGTTCGGACGCGACTGAATCATGTTTTCGACGACGCCGAGAGCAACGGAGCGGTCCTGACGGCCATTCTGCGTGTCGACCAGCTTGATGTCTGCAAATTCGGCAAGTGCCGCCTTGCAACCTTCGACGCGCTGCAGGATCGGCACGACCGGAATGCCGTCGAGGATAGCAACCTCACCCTTACCACCGAGGGCTTCACCGAGATATTTGCACGACTGGTAACCCGCGTCGCGGTTCTTCGAGCCGACGAAGGTGTCGACCGGGCCATTGGCGTTGGCGTCGACGGCAACGACAGTCACGCCGGCGGCCTTGGCAGCGTGAACGGCGGCTTCGATGCCGGCGCTATCGGTCGGGTTCAGGAGCAGGATGTCGATCTTCTGCTGAAGCATGTCTTCAACATCGGAAATCTGCTTTGCCACATCGTGGCCGGCATCGGTGACGACGACATCTGCGCCAATGCTTGCGGCGGCTTCCTTCAGGGCTTCCTGCATCGATACGAAATAGGGGTTGTTCAGTTCCTGGAAGGTCATGCCGATCTTCAGCTTTTCCTGCGCCAGCGCCGGAGCGGCCATCATTGCAATTGCGGCTGTCGCCATCAGAAACTTGGATTTCATTTTCATCTCACTTTTCCTCCCGTTTGGAAAGTTGGGGCAACAGGTGCCCGTTTCCGGACAGCCCTCTGCCCGAATTGGTAAAAATCGACGTTGTGTCGCTGGTTTACTCCGCCATGACCGCTGCCTTCTGGGCTGCGAATATGGTTCGGAACCTCGACGGCGACATTCCCTTCAGTTTCAGGAAATGCCGGTTGAAATTCGAAAGGTTGGAGAAGCCCACATCGTAGCAGACCTCCGCCACCTTCACATCCTGATCCGCCAGGAGCATCTGGCAGGCAAGATCGATGCGTAACTGATTGCGATACCGCACCAGCGTCGTTCCCGTGTGGCGCTTGAAGGCGCGGGAAAACGCGCTCGGGCTCTGGCCCACCATGTCGGCGAGATCGATTTCCTCAACCTGCTCGGTCAGATGCTGGCGCAGATGCGACAGAGCACGGTTGATGCCGCTGTCGCCGATGCCGGTCAGATCCAACTCGTAGCTAAGGCTCGCCAGCACCTCTGATGTCGGGGCATTGACCAAGAGATCGAGAATTTCCCAGAAAAGCGCCAAACGCGTCAGTCCCTGCGCTTCGATCAGCCGAAGGATCAGCGGGCGGACGCGGTCGCTCGTCTCATCATCGAAAAGAATGCCGCGGCGGCTGCGATCCAGGAGGCCGCGCACCACGTCCATTTCCGACATGGAAGTGCAGGCATCCTCGATAAAGCTCTCCGGAAACTGGATCACGAGGGAACGTGTCGGCACGATTTCGTCCGGCTCGATCTCGCTGATCCAGTTCTGGGGGAGATTGGGACCGGTCATGATGAGCTGACCGGGGCCGAAGCGACCGACGAAATCACCGATATAAAACGTGCCCGATGTGGCGACGACGAGGTGGATTTCGTATTCGGGATGATAATGCCAGCGCACGGTGCGGAACGGATAGCCATGCCGCCAGGCGGCGAAGGATTCGCCCTTGCGGATGTGCACCAGTTCCAGATCGGGCTGCATCATGGTTCCTCCCATCAGTCGCGTCCGCCGTATTTGCGGACAGGAGCCATTTCCTCTTTATGGCTCGTCCCAGGCGTTGATGAGGAGCATATGGCGGGCGGCTGCGGTACATCCACATCACGCCGAAGAAATTACCGATACTTTTTTGACTCTTTTTTGTCGAAAATTGAAGAGTCGCCCGAAAGGGCTGACCATAAACACGGCGATGGGGCCGATTTTTCCGCTCAATTTGGCGTGATGCGCTCAAACAATGCGCAACCGGAAGCGATTTTCGTTGAAATTTTGACGTGTAGCCTGCCGGATGCCGGCAGGCTACACTCATACTTTTCCGCAACGTCTCTGCCGCTCAATCATCAGCGGCTGGCTTCGTTCGTTACTGCGGCATCACGATCTGCAGTTTCACATCCGTTTCCCGTGCTTCAACCGCACGGTCGAAACCGGCGATGCTATCTTCGAAGGGGATGGTGGCCGAAATCAGCGGCTTCAGGTCCACCTTGCCGGACGCAATAAGCGCCACGGCGCGGTCATAGACATTGGCGTAGCGGAAAACCGTCTCCACCCGAAGTTCCTTGGCCTGCAGGCCGACAATATCGACCGGAACCGGATCGACGGGCATGCCGACCAGCACGATCGCACCGCCCGGCCGCGCCAGCTTCGCCATGCCAAGCACGGCGGGTGCGGCGCCCGAGCATTCGAAGACGACATCGCAACCCCAGCCGTCGGTCGCAGCCGAAACGGCCTCTGCGAGATTGCGTTCGCGAATGTTGACGGTTTCGATGCCATCATAGGAGCCGATGATATCGAGCTTCGGCTGGGCAAGATCGGCAACGATGACCTTCGCGCAACCGCCGGCAAGTGCTGCGAGCGCCACCATCATGCCGATCGGGCCTGCACCCGTTACCACGGCGATATCACCCGGCTGGATACGCGCCCGGAGCGCCGCCTGCATGCCGATGGCGAAGGGTTCGACCATGGCGCCTTCGGCAAAGGACACGTTGTCGGGCAGCTTGTAGGTGAAGGCGGCAGGATGAATGACCTCAGGCGTCAGGCAGCCATGGATCGGCGGCGTCGCCCAGAAGCGGACAGCGGGATCGACATTATAGATGCCAAGTTTCGAGGCACGCGATGTCGGATCGGGAATGCCGGGCTCCATGCAGACGCGATCACCAGCCTTCAGGTGTGTTACCTCGGCACCGGTTTCGATCACCGTTCCAGACGCTTCGTGCCCGAGCACCATGGGCGCATTGACGACGAAATGACCGATCTTGCCATGAGTATAATAATGGACATCAGAGCCGCAGATGCCGACCGTATGTGTGCGGATAAGCACATCCTTCGGCCCGAGTTCACCGGATCCTGCTCCACCGGGAATATCAAAATCCCTGAGCGAGAGCTTGCCTTTTTCTTCCAGCACCAGTGCCTTCATCTCATCCTCCGTGGTTTGCGATACGCCTGGCAGCGAGTTCAGCAAGCGTGATGGCGTGCAACATCGGCAAAAGTAAACAGAAATCGGCCGGATCGGCCGGTTTTTCTTCGCGACGGAAAAACTGTATCGAGGAGCCTGCGATTTCTCATCATCCCCAGCACGGCGCGGCCTTTGAAGGTGAGGAAAGACGGCATGATTCGCCGCCGCATTCCGCGATCTTCACCCGATCCCAAGCCTGCCGAGCCGGCGAACCAAATCGCTCACATTTTTTCGCCGGGCAAGGCGCTCGCCTGCCGCACCCAGTCGGCAAACTGCGCTTCATCAAACGCACCCTCATGGATATCGAGGTAACGAACCTTCGGATGTTTGGAGGTGCCGGGGGGCAAAGGCTGTAAAGACACGCCGTTGAGAAAGGTCACTTTGATATATTTCGTAAAACAGTGAAGGCTGAGAAACCAGACGTTGTCTTCCATGCCGTAAAAGGGCGAATTCCACTTCACGGCCTTGCGCACACCGGGCACGAGGCTTTCGATCAGCGCATCGATACGCGCTCCGACCGGACTTTTCCAACCCGGCATGGCGGCAATATAGGCCTGCACCGGGCCGTCGCCACATCCCTTGGCAATCTGCGGATTGCCGCCCGAAAGAAGTGTCGGTGCGGTAGCGGGCGGCTCGGTTTGCGCGATTTCGGCAGATTTACCCGGCTTCTTTTCGACCATCTCGGTTCCCTCCCGGTATTACGCGGTTCCCGCTGTTTTCCCAAGCCTCGACGCAAGCCTGCCATAAAAAGCGGCCACAGTAAAAAAACTATATTTTATGTGCGTGCTCATGCTTTACGCCTTGGAGGGCATATTTGAGGCCGAAGCGTCGATGTGTCGGCGTGGCTATCAAAACGCTGACGGACTAGACCGTGCCAATCGCCCGGACTTGCACGCCATTCGATCAATCCAAAAAAAGCGCAGGCTGCGGCACCCTGCCCGAGGCCTAGGCGCGGAGGGCGGCGGCTGGAGACTGACGATAGGCGAGCAAAGCCGGTATCGCCGAAAGAACCGCGGCAAAGCCCAGCAGGAACAGTACAAGACGCAAATCTTCGCGGGTGAAGCCAACCGGCAGGATGACGCCGCTTTTTGCGGTAAAGAGTTGTGCGCCGATATGGGCAGCGCCCAATCCGACCAGAAAACCGATGCCGACACCGAGCACCACCAGCAAGAAAAGCTCCAGCCAGACGATGGCGAATACCGAGCCGCGCGGCGCGCCGAATGCCCGCAATGCGCCGATCTGCCTGCGTCGTTGCCCGACATGGATCACCGTCACCAGCACCAGCGCCGCCGCCACCAGCCCCTGCGAACCGGCGGCAACCGCGCTCAGCACCATCTTGGCATCGCCGAGCGTCGCATAGAGACCCGTCAGAACTTCGCCCGGGAAAACGCCAAGCGTATTACCGGTCCGGTATTCCTGCCGCAGGCGATAGGCGTCGGCGATCGTTTTGGGCTTGACGAGAATGGCCGGCAGGCCGGGCGCGCCCTCGCCAAAAGTCTCCACGATTGGCGCATCCGCATCGATGCCGTCTTGATGGTCAGACTCCACATGCGCCGAAGTGGCGGGACCGAGGGCCAAAGCATGCTTTTGTCCCTGCGAGACCACCAGCTGAACAGCGGCTTCGGCATGATCCGCCTCACTTTCGGCATGCGTATCACCATCTTCGTGATGTTCTTCGCCTTCATGGGCGTGATCGTGACCGTCCCCGTGGTGATGTTCTTCATCATGCGCGCCCGCATGGCCATCCTCATGCCCTTCATCATGGCCATGATCATGACCGAGACCATGGACGTGCCACACGGCCTGTATCGGCACGAGAATGGCGCGATCCCAGGGCGTGCCGGTGGGCTGCAATTTGCCGACGACTTTATAGGCGATCTCGGTATGGGTGTGGCCGCCGGTCTCGGCGGTGCCATGCATCGGCTTGATCTCAGCACCGAGAGACAGATCGACGGCAGCCCCGAGTATGGCTTCGCCTTCCAGCGCGAACATCCTGCCCTCGGCAAAACCTGATGTCGTGTTGCTGACAAGGCTCATCGTCGTGCCGACTATCGGGTATCCGGCAAAGGAATCGCCAAACCCGACAGGTGCCGCCCAGGCAACGCGCGGATCGGCGGCGAGCTTCGTCAGAACAGCGCCGTCCACAAGCGGCAGCGGTGCGGCCTGCAGAAAAATGGAGGAAAGGATCAACTGGGTTTCGCTGCCGGCCGCGCCGATAACGAGATCGAATTTATCGGCGGCACGGGCGCTGCCGAGACGCAGCGAACGCTCCTGCAGCGTGACCGCAACGCCAAGCGCGGTGGCAAGCGCAACCAGGAGAACCACGACGATGCCACCCAGCCAAAGACGGCGCAGGTCGGCAAGGATGAAGCCGATCATGCCGCAATCTCCTTCCGCTCGGTATCGGCGACGATACGGCCGCCGCTGAGGGTGAGACGCCGGTCGAGGCGGCCGATAAGATGCTGGTCATGGCTGGCGACGATAAGCGTGCTGCCGGTGCTGGCCGCAACGGAAAGCAGGAGATCACCGACAGCCTCGCCGCTTTCGAGATCGAGGCTTGCGGTCGGTTCGTCGGCAATGATGACGCCGGGACTGCGCAGCAGCGCACGGGCGATAGCGACACGCTGCATTTCACCGCGCGACATGGTCTCAACGTGCTGCCCCGGGCGTTTGAGGCCGACAGTCGCAAACAGGGATTCCGCGCGCTTCATGAGGTCCGCATTTGCCGCACGCGACAGGCGGGCGGGCAGCAGGATATTATCCAGCGCGGACAAGCCGGGAAAAAGATGAAACTCCTGCATGACGAGGCCGATATTGGCGGCGCGCCAGCGATCGCGGCGACCCTCGGGCAAATCCGCAATGTTCTCTTCTCCCCAGACAACGCGGCCGGCCTGAACACGCTCGAGGCCGGCGATGATGTTGATCAGGGTGCTCTTGCCCGAACCGGAACCACCCGTCAGCGCAACGCGGCTACCGGCAGCGATTTCCAGACCGTCGAGAACGAGAACCGGCGCTGACAAACCGGGAAAGGATACGGCAAGATCATCTATCTTCAGGGGCAGCATGGTCTCAAACCGTCGCGTATTCTGCCTGGCGAATGCGCAGCAGGCTGACGAAGCCGGTATCCGGATCGGTCCAGGAACCCGTTTCCAGCGTGCCGCGCACTTCGATTGTCTGGCTCGGCTGGGTAAAAGTCTGTTTTTTGCCGAGATAAACGACGACGATGTTGTCCGGCCAATCTGCATCCGTGGAGCAGAAGGGGCAGATCGACATGGGTATTTCGGTCAGCACGAAAAACTGCGCTTCGGCCTTCAGCGGCGGCGCCATGAAACCGCGCATGGCGATCTCCTTGCCGTTCAACTGCTTGACCTTTTCGGAAAACTCCAGTCCGAGGACGCTGACCTTGCCATAGAGTTCGTCGAAGGTGATGTCGCTGTTCGCCTGCGCGCGCGTGCCGGCGGCCAGCAGCGGTAGACCGGCAATGAGACCCAGGGTCTGGCGACGGTTGAAGTGCGCCCGATCAGCCTTGCTCATGACCATTCTCCTTCTTGAAAAGGTCTGCCATCGTCCGTCGTCAGAATGGACGATGAAAGACCTGAAACTATTGTGAGGGCACGCGATAGCGGCGTGCCCTCACAACATTCATATCTTAGTTGGTCTGCTTGGCGCCAAGTGCGAAAGCTTCGGCGAGACCCTTGTAGACGTCGCTCTGTTCCATGTAGCCACGGAAGCCTTCAGCGCCGGGGCCTTCAGCCTGCAGAACGACGTCATCCACTGCGTGGACGCCGCTATCCGAGCTTTTCGGAATGATGCCGGGTACGAACACAGCACCGGGAACGTCCTTGTACTGCTCGTTGGCGACATATTCCTTCTTTTCGTTCTGGACGGCCGGTGTGAACGGGCCATCAAGCTTCGGACGGAAGGTCTCGTAATGGTCAGGACCGTTATTGGCGTTCAGGAACAGACGACGGGAAACGTCGACCCTGTCAGGATAACCGTCACCGTCCTTGTCTTCATAGTTCGGGAAGCCGGCCTCGGCATAGGTGCCGACCTTTTCGCGCATTTCGGTGCCCGGCTTGTCATCATCGACGGTGCCGATGATGGAAACGCCATGCGTATGGTCGCCGGTGACGACGATCAGCGTATCGGGGTTCTTCGCGGCGAATTCACGGGCGACACCGACGGCCTTGTCGAATTCGATCGTGTCGACGACAGCGCGATCCCAGTCGAGCGGATGGGACATCTTGTCGACGTTGGCAGCTTCGACCATCAGGAAGAAGCCGTCCGGGTTCTTCGACAGTTCGCCGAGCGCAACCTTGGTCATTTCAACGAGGCCCGGCTGATCCGGGAACTTCGCCGTGGTGCCCTTCTTGAGGAACTCGCGGTCGAGCGCTGTGTCCATGTTGCCGGTGTGGAACAGGCCGAGGATCTTGCCGGTGTTGGTGCCGGCGGCCGTGGCGAGTTCCGCCTTGCTGGTCGCCAGCGTGTAGCCAGCTTCCTTGAACAAAGCGATATAGTCCTTGTCATCCTTGCGCTTGGAACCCGCCGTCGCCTGCGGCAGGAAATAAGCGGAGCCGCCGCCGAGGAGGACATCCGGCTTCACGTCGAACAGCATGCCGTTGATGTCGGCCTTGTCGCCGCGCTTGCGGGTGTGGGCAACGACGGCAGCCGGCGTGGCGTCCTGCAGTTCGGCGGTCGAGATGATGCCGATCGACTTCTTGGTCTGGCGGCGCAGGGCTTCCGCGATCGTTTCGACCTTCGGATCGTCGAGCGAGGCCGGGGTGCGGTCGGCATAAACGCCAATGGCGTTCACGGCGGTCTTGTGACCGGTCATATAGGCCGACATGGTGTTGGCGCTGTCGGTGGCCACGGCGTCGGTGGCGGAGGTGCCGATGAAGGCGACCGGCGGCACATCATCCATGTTGAGGCGGCCATTGGCCTTACCCTCGGTCATGCCCTTGGACATGATGCGGGCAGCAGTGCGGTGAGCGACGGACAGGCCATCGGCGATCAGGAAGATGACGTTCTTGGCTTTTGCCTGGGCCGGCGTGCCATAAACGGTCCAGGTGATCGTCTTGGTTTCGGAACCCGCAGAAACTTCAACCTTGTAGTCACCGGCGCTGGCGAGCGTGACCCCACGCAGGATGACGGCCGATCCAAGGACCTTGTCCTTGTTCTTTTCTTCGGCGACGAACTCGGCATCCTTGCCGAGAGCGGCCTTGTAATCCTGGCCGTTGACGGTGACCTTGACGTCTTCCGGCTTTACGACGGAAGCGAACTCGACTTTGAAATCGAACGGCGAACCGGTCAGGATCGTAGCACGATCAAGCGGATAAACCTCGGCAGCCTGAACGGCGCCGGCAAGAAAGGTCGTGGCGACCAAAGCAGCAACGATTTTGCGCATATTCCCCTCGCGAAACGTGTGAAAACCACACTTTCTCCTAGACCCGCGATATGACAGTTGCATGACTTGCAGGCAGCATATCCGGGCTCATGGGAAATTCGCGGGGGACGGTTTCAGCACGCCGTCCTCCTGTCGGGCGAATGTAGGATATGCTGTGGACCGAATGATCGGGCTGCCCGGCGCGCATGGGCAACCGCGTAAAGCCCCGGATCAGTCTTTCCTGATCCGCAATCCCTCCAGAAAGGCCCGGAAGCTTCCCACGGCCCGTTTCGAGGTCATTTCGGGGTCGTCGGAATTGGCGATCCACTGGGCGGCGGCGCTGCTTGCCGCGTTGATGAAACGGGCGCATGCCTCCGCATCGATATCGCCGATGGTGCCTTCTTCCTTCAGGGCATCGAGGCTTCGCGCGACTGCCGAGATGCAGCCGTTTGCATTTGGCCAGCGCGACGGATCGCCGAGCACCGCCGGCCCGTCACGAAACATGATCCGCTGGATTTCCGGTTCGAGAGCCATGCGCACATAACCGAGATTTTCCTCGACAAAACCCTCCCACCGGGACTCGGCCCTCGAGGAGATGTCACAGAGCCTCTTCGTCATTTCCGCGTCGATTTCAGCCACCACCGCCAACAGCAGGCCTTTTTTATCGCCAAAATGGTGATAGAGCGCGCCGCGGGTGAGACCGGCCTCGGCGGTGAAGTCATCCATCGACGCCTCCGCATAACCGATGCTGCCAAAGGCCTTGCGGCCGGCGGCCAGAAGCTTCGTCCGCGTCTCGGCAATCATTTCACTGCGAGGTTTGCGCATTTTTTCTCCATTTTCCACATACGACGCGTATATTAGTTGACATACGCGCCGTATGCAATTATCTCATTCACATACGCCACGTATGTATGTGGTGGACACCCTCTGAACAAGGTGCATCCCGATGGCTAATCCATACAGAGAAATTTTCCGGGCTCCAGGCGCAAAAGGCTTTTCCGCCGCCGGTTTCTTCGCCCGCCTTCCCATTGCCATGGCCCCGATCGGCATCGTCGCCATGCTTTCGCAAACCCATGGCGAATATTGGCTGGCCGGCGCCGTCTCCGCAACCTTTGCGCTGACCAATGCCGCCGTCTCCCCACAAATCTCCCGGCTGGTGGATCGCAAGGGGCAGAGCAAGGTCCTCATCCCCGCCACCATCGTCTCGGTCATCGCCTTTGCGGCACTGATTATCGCGACAAACCAGAAATGGCCGGCCTGGACGCTGTTCCTTTCCGCCTTCCTCGCCGCTGCCATGCCGAGCATTCCGGCCATGATGCGCGCCCGCTGGACGGAAATCTTCCGCGACCAGCCGGAACTGAACACCGCATTCGCCTTTGAATCCGCCGCCGACGAACTCGTCTACATTTCAGGCGCATCGCTTTCCGTCGGCCTGGCAGTCTCGCTCTTTCCGGAAGCGGGCATGATGATCAGCACCACCTTCCTGGCGCTCGGCACCTTCGCTTTCCTTCTGCAACGTTCGACCGAGCCCAAGGTACGCCCGGTTGAAAGCGGTCGCCGGCAGCGTTCGGCCATCTCCCTGCGTCCGGTCCAGATCATCACGCTTGCGCTGATCTTTGTCGGCTCCACTTTCGCCACTGCCGAGGTAAGTGCCGTCGCAATCACCAAGGAACTTGGCCAACCGGAAGCCGCCAGCCTCGTCATCGGCGTTTATGCCATCGGGTCCTTCGTGGTCGGCCTCATTCTCGGCGCGCTCAATCCCAAAATGCCGCTGCAACGCCAACTGCTGATCGCCGTCAGCGTGCTTGCACTCACCGCTCTGCCGCTGCTTGTCGCCAGCACTTCTGTCGCCCTTCTGGCTTTTGCCGTTTTCCTCAGCGGCGTTGCAATCTCTCCGATCTTCATCACCTCATTCGGCCTGATCGAGCGCCGTGTGCCTGAATCGATGCTGACGGAAGGCGTGACCTGGGTGATGACCGGCATCGGTATCGGCATGGCGCTCGGGGCATTTCTCTCCGGCTGGGTCATCGATAATTTCGGCCCGGATAACGGTTTCTGGGTGTCAGTCGCCGCAAGCCTTTCGACCGTTGCCATCATCACGCTCGGTCAGCGCAGCCTCTCCGGAGATCGCGAAAGATCCGGCATAGAGGCCGTGGCGCAGCCCGCCGAATAACAACTTTTACTCGTAGTCTGCCTCATTCATCGCGGTAATTGATATGTGAGCAGGAAAGGTCACAGACTAATCTATAGTACAGCGATTGTTTTACTTTGCTGTCGCCCCGCAAGCATGATACCGGCAACATTAATGGCCGATGATATCATGCCTGCGGGGCGATCCTGCTTATCGACGCTGTCGCTTCGCATATTCTCGAATTCGGCACCGATTGCGCATAATCGACCGACGGCTGCATCGTTCGACACGCCGACCGCCCGCTCGCCGGGCCGGCACGGAGGTCGATTACCGGAAGGCAAGGCTCTTGAGTTGGGATCTGCAGGAATTGTTCCGGCTATATGCGAAGGGCATTGTCAGGTCCCTGCGCAGCAGGGGCATCGATCCTGAAACGGCATCCGATCTGGCACAGGATGCGTTCCTGAAGGTGCTGGCCTCCCCGCCGCCGGCGAGTGCTGCTTCCCACAATCCAAAATCCTACCTCTATACGGTAGCGCGCAATCTCAGCATCGACCATTATCGCCGCGAACGCAGCCTGCGCCGTGTCGATCTGCCGCAAAATGCCTTCGATGCCATCATCGATCCGTCGCCATCGGCCGAAACCATCGTCTACGACCGCCAGCGGCTGCAACTGGTGGAGCAGGCGCTGGCGGAACTGCCGCGCCGGGTGCGCGAGGCATTCCAGCTGCACCGGATGGGCGGCCTGACGATCAGCGAAGTGGCGCAGAAGCTCGGTATGTCCACCACCCGCACCTGGGTTTTGATCCGCGATGCCTACGAACATATCGAGGACCGGCTGAACGGCCTCTAGAGGACGAAAGCCATCCATCTTGCCCTGCTGCGCAATAAACTTCTTTTCATCCGGAAATATGCCGCCTCTCATTCGTATATATCAAAGGCTGTGACGTTTTCCGATCTCCGGCAATTCTGAAAGGCTCCCTATGAACGAAGTGTCGGAAGAGCGGCGCCTGTTTCGTGAAGCTGCGGATATTGCCATTCGTCTGCAGAACGACCCCGGCAATCCCGTCGCCATCGAAACGGCGCGCGCCTGGATAGAGCGCGGACCGGCCCATGCGGCCGCCTGGGCGAAGGTTGCCGCAATCCACGGCATGACCGGCCAGGTTCTGGCCGAGGAGGCACGCTCCTCGCAGAAGGGCTTTGATCCCAACCGGCGTCTTTTGCTCGTCGGGGGCGTGCTCTGTCTCGGCGCGGCCGCGGGCGGTTCGGTGCTGGCGCCCTATGTGACGCTGCGCGCCCGCGCCGACTATCTGACCTCGACGGCCGAGATCAGAAAAATTCCCCTCGAGGATGGCAGCATGGTCACACTCGGGCCGGACAGCGCAATCGCGGTTGATTTCGGCGAGCGGGCAAGACGGGTGAACCTCCTGTCCGGCATGGCCTACTTCGATGTCATGTCCGATCGTTCGCGCCCCTTCTCGGTCGCCTGCGGGCCGCTGACAGCCACCGCGCTCGGGACCGCTTTCGACGTTTCGGGCGATGATCTCTCCATCTCGGTCTCCGTCGATCGCGGACTTGTTCTTGCCACCTCGCCCGATCTGCCCTCTCCCGAGGGAGAGAAATTGGCGGCAGGTGACTGGCTGACCTACGATCAGGCATCGCGCCGCATGGATCGCGGTGTCAGGGAGGCTTCGGAGATAGCGGCATGGCGCACCGGCATGCTCATTGCCGAGAAAGAAACCGTCGCGGCCGTGGTCAATCGCATCGCCCGCTGGCAAAAGGGTAAGGTGGTCATCGCTACCCCTGCCCTAAAAAACAATGTCGTCAGCGGCGTATTCGACCTTACCGATCCCCTGCGCGCGCTCGATGCCGTGGTGCGGCCGTTCGGCGGGAAAGTGCGGACAGTCACGCCATTTTTGACCATTATTTCTTCCGTCTGATAAAACTTGAGGAAAAGAGGAAAATTTTCGAACGCCATTCGTATTGTCCTCAGGGAGCCCGCTGGCAGCATCCGCCGGCCGGTCTCCGGGGACATATCTAATGGAGTGGCTTTCACATGGGGAATGAGTTCTCATCGGCTCATAAGGGTAACAACAGAGGGCGCAACAGCCGCGCGCTGGCCTTCGCTTTTCTGGCGACAACATCGGCGCTCGCCGCCGGCATCGCGGCACGGCCGGCCTTTGCACAGGCGGCTTATTCGGTTCCGGCCGGCCCGCTGAACAAATCGCTGGCAAGCTTCGGGAAATTGTCGGGAACGCAGATTTCCTACGATGCCTCGATTGCGCGCGGAAAACTTTCGCAGGGCGTCAGCCGCGCGACCACCCGCGAGCAGGCGATCGTGGAACTCCTGCGCGGCACCGGCCTCGTTTATTCCTTCACCGACGCCACTTCCGTCATCATCGCCGCGCCGGTCAGCGCCGCGAGCGCTGCGGCAGCCGGAAACTCCACCCTTCTCGAGCCCATTACGGTTCTGGGCACGCGCGGCGCATCCGTGCTGCAGCAGGACGGGCTCGCACAGGATGGCTACCGGACGGAGACCCTGTCTTCCCTGGGCCTGCTCGGACAGACGGCCATTCGCGATACGCCGTTTTCAGTCACCGTCGCGCCAAGGGAGCTGATCCAGAATATCCAGGCGCAATCCCCGGAGGATATTTACCGCGTCCTGCCGACCATCCGCAGTCAGACTCCGCAGATGTCCGGCTGGGCGCCGATGGCCAATATTCGCGGTTTCACCACCTATGACACCGCCGAAGACGGCTTCCGCCGCTCCTATAGCCATGCGACGGTGCTGGAGGACAAGGAACGCACAGAGGTGCTGTCAGGCCTTTCCGGCTTTCTTTATGGCGCGGCCTCACCCGCCGGCATGATCAACTATGTTTACAAGCGTCCGACACAGGAACGTTTGAACAGCGTGACGGTCGGCAATTACGGCGGCGCGCAGGCCTTCGTCCACGGCGACTTCGGCGGCCGCATCGACCCGGAAGGCGATATGGGCTATCGCCTCAACATCGTCCGCTCTGCAGGGGACACCGCCATCGATGACCAGAATGTCGACCGCTTTCTGGCAAGCGGCGCTTTCGACTGGAACATCACCGACCGGCTGAAACTGGAACTCAATGCGTCATACAGCAAATACAAACTGGACGCCGCCAACTCCTATTGGGCTTTCGCAGACGGCGTGCTGCACGGCGATGCGCCCGACGCCAGCAGAAACTGGAGCCAGCCCTGGATTCACGACGAAATCGAGAAAAAACGCTACTCAGCCAAGCTCACCTATGATGTGAACGACGCCACTACCCTGCGCGGCGGCTATATGCGGGAATATATCGACCGGCCGGTTCAGGATCATACGATGAACTCCGTTGAAACGCCGGGGGAATATTCCCAGATCGCAATTCGCTCCGGCAGGACAAAAAACGTATTCGACGCCGCAAACTTTTTCGCTGACGTCTCTTTCGACACTGGCGCGGTTTCACACAAGCTGACTGCCGGATATTACATGTATCAGGGCAAGGACTGGGGTACGACTTACAACCCCAACACCGGCTGGCAGCCGTCCTTCCCCATGTCTTCTCCCCGGCACATTGCCGAGCCGACTTTCCCGCCAAACACCGGCACGCTCTACAAGTCCGGCTATGTCCGCAATCAAAACTTCGTCGTCGGCGACCAGATCGAGTTCGACGAACAATGGTCGGCCCTCGTCGGCGCCAATTACAGCATGATCCAGAGCCAGTCGCTGGACAGCAGCGGCGCCCGCTCCGCACCGGATTACGATGAAGCAAGGCTCTCGCCCTCGGCATCGCTGCTGTTCAAGCCGATAGAGGCGATTACTCTATACGGCAGCTATATCGAAGGCCTCGAACAGGGCGGCGTTGCGCCGGATACGGCCGCAAATAGCGGACAAATTCTCGCCCCCATGGTCAGCAAGCAAAAGGAAATCGGCATCAAGGGCGACGTCGGTGACATGTTGCTGACGGCGGCTCTGTTCGAGATCACCAAGGCTTACGAACTCACGACGGACAACAACGTCTACACGCAGGACGGCCGCCAGCGCCATCGCGGCGTCGAGTTCACAGCGACCGGCAAGGTGACGGATGACCTTACCATCCTCGGCGGCGTGACATTCCTCGACGCCAAGGTCGAAGGCGGAACCTATGACGGCAAACGCCCCATGAACGTCGCCAATGTTCTGGCGAAGGTCTATGCCGAATATGAGGTTCCCACCGTCGAGGGTCTCTTCCTGACCGGTGGCCTTTATTACACCGGCAAACAATGGGCGACATCCGGAAACAACGATCGCCTTTCCTCCTATGTCACCGCCGATCTCGGTCTGCGTTACACCACCGAAAACTTCGGCAATCCGCTGACATTCCGGCTGAATGTCAGCAACATCACCGATGAGAACTACTGGCAGAACAGCTATTATCTCGGAGCGCCGAGAACCGTCTCCTTCTCGGTTCAGGCGAAATTCTGATGATGCTGCGCAGTTGCCTGTCCCGCAGGGCGTTGCTCTGCGGGGCGGGATCCTTTTTTCTCACCCACCGCCCATCATCCGCCACCCGTTCCGGCGGCATCGCCGCCATGGACTGGGTGAGCGGGCAGAACCTGCTGGCGCTCGGCGTGCAGCCCGCCGCCATGCCGGAACTCGAGCGCTATGGCAGTCTCGTCGTTGAGCCCGCCCTGTCACCATCGGTCGCCGAGCTTGGATTGCGATCCGAGCCTAATCTGGAATTAGTCGACTACCTTCGGCCAAGCCTGATCCTGCGTAGCGATGATTTCACGATAGCCGCCGACCGGCTTGCCGCCATCGCGCCCATCCATCTTTTTGACGCCGGTGTAACCGCAGGCGAGAGCCATCTGACCAGTGGCAGAAACGCTCTCATGGCGCTCGCCGCGCGGATCGGCGAGCCTGGCCGATTTGACGCGTTTCAGGAAAGTTTTGACGCGGAAATGCAGCAGGCACGCACACGGCTCTCCGCCTATGACGGACGGCCTCTCCTGCTCGCGACAGTGATAGATGGCAGACGTCTGCTGGTTTTCGGCAAAAACAGCCTTTTCCAGAATGTTCTCGATCAGTTCGGCATCAGGAACGCCTGGGAGGGTTACACCTCTAAATATGGTCATACGACGGTGACGGCCGACCAGCTTTCCCTCCATCCGCAGGCGCGGCTTCTATGCATCGGCGATACCAGCAGCGAGAAGCTCGATACGCTTCTCGCCGCGCCCGTCATCAAAAGCCTGCCCTTTGTTCGCGAAAACCGATTGGTACGTATCAAGGACGTGTTGTTCTACGGCGGATTGCCGCCGGCAAAACGTTTCGCACGCCTCGTTTCCAAAGCCCTCGCCGGTGAAGCGTCGCAATGAGGACGGCGAACATTTCAACGATCGTCGTCACATCGCTCGCCATCGTCTGCGCCGGCCTTACCGGCCTCAACCTGTTTCTGCGCATGCCCGAGGGAACGCCGCTTGCGGCCCTGTTTTTTCCCGATCCGGACGTGACGGCGCAGGTACTGCTTCACAATACCCTGCTGCCGAGGATCGTGGTCGCGCTGATGACCGGCGCGACGCTCGGTCTTGTCGGGGCGATCCTGCAAAACATCCTGCGCAATCCGCTCGCCGAACCGGCGACGCTCGGTATTTCGGCCGGTTCCTATCTGCTGCTTGCCATTGCCACGCTCTGGTTCCCGCAATGGATGGGCGCACAGGAATGGATCGCCTTTGCGGGCGCGGCGCTGTCGCTTCTGGCGATCCTCGCACTCTCCTGGCGTAAAGGCCTGTCGCCCGTCACGGTCACGCTGGCGGGCATGATCGTCAGCCTCTATTGCGGTGCTGCGAGCGCCGTTCTGGTGCTGTTCAACCATGATTTTCTCGTCAGCATCTTTTTATGGGGCGCGGGATATCTCGATCAGCAGGACTGGAGCGCCGTCTCGTTTCTGGCCCCTCGTCTCGCCGTGCTCATCCTTGCCGTAGCACTTCTTCTTCGCCCCCTGACGATCATGACGCTTGAGGACGCCAATGCCAGAAGTCTCGGCCTGTCGCTTGCCGCCTACCGCCTGCTGACGCTGGTGGTGGCATCAGCCTTGACCGCGGTTGTCACCACCTCTGTCGGCATCATCAGCTTTATCGGTCTCGCCGCACCCGCACTGGCGCGTGCCTGCGGCGCAAGACGAATGGCGGCGCAGCTTGGTTATTCGGCAGCGCTTGGCGCATTGCTGCTAACCTTGACCGACCAGATCGTGCTGTTTTTCCCCGTCACCTATCGACTGTTCCCGACCGCCGCCGTCACCGCCCTTTTAGGCGCACCGCTGATGTTCGCGCTGATACGGCGGCTGAATATGCCGGCCCCGCCGCAGCCGGGCGCACAGCCGGCGGTGGCGCGCCTTGCCCGGCCCATTTCGGCTTTGTTCGGCCTCATCGCCATTCTCTGCATCGCCGCAGGCATCGCACTCTTCGTCGGGAAGAGCACGGAGGGCTGGTCCTTCTCGGGACTTTACGATCTGCATGGCCTCGGCTGGCGCTGGCCAAGGGCGCTCGCGGCCTTCAGCGGCGGGGCGATGCTGGCGCTTGCCGGTGCCATTCTGCAGCGCGTGACCGGCAATCCCATGGCGTCGCCGGAAGTGCTGGGCGTCTCTTCCGGGGCGATGCTTGGCGTCATCGCGGTTCTTCTCACCATTGCCGCACCCACCCGCGCCGCGCAAATCCTCGCCGGTGCGGCGGGGTCGCTCACGGTTTTGCTGCTGATGCTGACCCTGTCGCGCAAGCCGGGTTTTTCCGGTGACCGGCTGCTGCTGATCGGCATCGCGCTCAGTTCCGTCTCCGGTTTCGTCATGGCCGTATTGATGACATCGCAGGACCCGAGACTCGGTCAGCTTCTCGCCTGGCTTTCCGGCTCCACCTATGCGGTCGCGCCGGGCGAGGCCGTCATGGCAGCGATCCTGCTTTCTTTTGGGCTTGCCTTAACCCCCTTCATTCGCCGCTGGCTGGAGGTGCTGCCGCTTGGCGAAGACATCGCCAGAAATACCGGCGTCTCAATCGTGGCAAGCCGCTACAGTCTCTATTCGCTTTCCGCCATTCTCACGGCGAGCGCCACGATTCTCGTCGGCCCGTTGAGTTTTGCCGGACTGATGGGGCCGCATCTGGCGCGGCTTGCGGGTTTCCAGCGCGCCGGTACGCAACTGCCGGCAGCGGCGCTGATCGGCGGGCTTATCTTGCTCACCGCCGACTGGCTGGGACGCAACCTTATTTTTCCGTTTCAGATACCCGCAGGCCTGCTGGCGACGGTGGTTGGCGGACCGTTCCTGCTTGTACTTATCGGAAGACGCGCATGACCATATTCGCAGATGAGAGTTTTCGGATCCTGACAGTGGTAGACAGCCAGCGCATCGCCCCCTTCATGCAGCGCCTGCGATTTTCCGGCACCGGGCTTCACCGTTTCAATACGCTGAAGAACCTGCATGTCAGGCTTTATTTCTCAAAGCAGACCAAAAGCTTCGACCACAATCTGTCCGCCGCGAAAAATGTTGAGGAACCCACGGATGCCTTCGACGTCCGCTACTACACGATCCGGGCTATAGACCCCGATAGCGGTTTTATCGACATCGATTTCGTCCTGCATGAAGATGCAGGCCCGGGATGTTCCTTTGCCCGAAACGCGCGGCCTGGTGCGCTTTGCGGCATGTCCGGCCCGTGCGGGCTGGGAATGAAGCCGGCAAAAAACTATCTGCTGGCCGGAGATGAAACGGCCTTGCCCGCCATTGCCCGCATCTGCGAGAACCTGCCCGAAAATGCCGTGGGTCAGGTCTTCCTGCGGGCCGCGAATTGCCGATATGACATCGCCGCACCTTCGGGAATACAAATATACTGGCTGCCGCGCTCGGCCGTGTCCTCCGCAAAATTTGTTGAACGCGTTTGCGATGCGGCAATGGAGACAGCCGCTTCCACCAATGATTATTTCCTGTGGCTCGCCAATGCATTCTCCCAATGGCAGGGCTTTCGGGGCAAATTATCCGTCCTGTCCAAAAAACGTTATCTCAACGCCTGCTACTGGCGGGACGACATGACGACGAACCACTGACGAAGGACACAAATCACGGCTCCGCGCGCCCCCGCATTCAACCCATGCGCTCGGACACGTGTTCTCCGGGAGACGCGGGAAAGACAACCGTCCTGTTTCCATTCAGGAAGACCCGGTGATGAATATGGGCGTGGATGGCCCGGGCAAGAACCTGGCTTTCCACATCCCGACCCAGGCTGACATAGTCCATCGCGCTTTGGGCATGGGTTACGCGGATCGTATCCTGCTCGATGATCGGCCCTTCATCGAGATCGGCGGTGACGTAATGGGCGGTCGCGCCGATCAGCCTCACCCCGCGTTCATATGCCTGTTTATAAGGGTTGGCGCCCTTGAAAGATGGCAGGAAAGAATGATGGATGTTGATGATGCGGCCAGACATTTCCTGACACAGCCGGTCCGACAGGACCTGCATGTAGCGCGCAAGCACCACAAGCTCCGCTCCGGTATCCCGCACCACCTGCAGGATCGCGGCTTCCGCCTCGGGCTTCGTTTCCGGCGTGACGCGAATGTGGTGAAAGGGAATGTCCTCGTTCACCACCTGCTTCTGGTAATCGAGGTGATTGGAAATCACCGCGACGATCTCGACCGGCAGCGCGCCGATGCGGGAGCGATACAGCAGATCGTTCAGGCAGTGACCAAAGCGCGAGACCATGATCACGACCTTCGTCTTTCGCGAAAGGTCATGAATATCATAGTCCATATCGAAATCGGCCGCGACGGGACCAAAGCCGTCGAGCAGCGCATCGCGTCCCGATCCCTGTTCGGAAACGAAGCTCAACCGCATGAAAAAGCGGCCCGTCTCCCGGTCGGTGAATTGCGAACTGTCGTTGATATTGCATCCGGACCGGGCGAGATAACCGGATACGGCGGCGACGATGCCGCTGCGCGCCGGGCACGCGACTGTCATTATATAGGTGCTCAAATCCTGCTCCCCTGGGTCTTTGCCGCGCGGACGGATCGCCCGCGCTTTCGCGCCGATTGCCTATCAACCGCCGGCCGTGGTCAGGACGGCGATTGAGACTTGCCGAAGCCCGGCAGGGCCGCTTACGAACCGTAGATCGGAAAGGCCTCGCAAAGTGCAGCAACCTTTCCCCGCACCTCGGCTTCGACCGCGGCATCCCCTTCGGCATTCGTCGCCAGCGCGTCGATGACACGCAGGATCAGCGCGCCGATCTGTTCGAATTCGGTCACGCCGAAACCGCGCGTGGTGCCGGCTGAACTGCCGAGCCGGACGCCCGAGGTGACGAAGGGCTTTTCCGGGTCGTTGGGAATGGCGTTCTTGTTGCAGGTAAGCCCCGCCCGCTCCAGAGCGATTTCGGCAACCTTGCCGGTCACGCCTTTCGGCCGCAGATCGACCAGCACCATGTGGCTGTCGGTTCCACCCGAGACGATGCCCAGACCACCCTTCGTCAGCACCTTTGCCAGCGCCTGCGCATTGGCGATGACCTGGCCGGCATAGTCGGAAAATTCCGGACGCAAGGCCTCGCCGAAAGCCACGGCCTTGGCGGCGATGACGTGCATCAGGGGGCCGCCCTGATTGCCGGGGAAGACGGCCGAGTTCAGCTTCTTCGCCAGATCGGCGTCATTGGTAAGGATCACGCCGCCGCGGGGGCCGCGCAGGGTCTTGTGGGTGGTGGAGGTGACGACATGGGCGTGCGGCACCGGGTTCGGATATTTGCCGCCGGCGATCAGACCGGCATAATGGGCCATGTCGACCATCAGATAAGCGCCGACTTCGTCGGCTATTCTGCGGAAGCCGGCAAAATCGATCTGGCGCGGATAGGCCGATGCGCCCGCCACGATCAGCTTCGGCTTGGTCTCCAGCGCCCGCGCCCGCACCTTCTCCATATCGATCAGATGTGTATCGGCATCGACCTCATAGGAGACGACATCGAACCACTTGCCGGACATCGTCACCGGCGAACCGTGGGTCAGGTGGCCGCCATGGGCAAGTGACATGCCCATGATCCGGTCGCCCGGCTGCAGCAGCGCCAGAAACACCGCCTGATTGGCCTGCGCGCCGGAATGCGGCTGCACATTGGCGAATTCCGCACCGAAGAGCTGCTTCAACCGGTCGATGGCGACCTGTTCGACCTTGTCGACAAATTCGCAGCCGCCGTAATAACGCTTGCCGGGATAGCCCTCGGCATATTTGTTGGTCAGCACCGAGCCTTGAGCCGCCAGAACATCGGCGGAAACGATGTTTTCCGAAGCGATGAGCTCGATCTGCGTTTTCTGGCGGTCGAGTTCCTCGGCGATGGCGTCAGCGATCACCGTGTCCGAAACGGTATTATGTGACAGGCGGTTGAGCATTGTTTTCTCCTCCCAGATCAAGCGATATCAGCCGCAAGTTCCTTGCAGCCGGTTTCAAGCAAATGGCCAAGATGCGACACGAAACTGTTCCAGATATCCATGCGGAAACGGTTTTCCGCATCGCGCCAGAGCACCACGGTCACGCCGTCGAAAATCGTTCGGCGCGCCTCACCGACAGCAATGGTGTCGATATCGCGGGCGCAGCCCAGCGTCAGCAGTTCGCCAGCCTGTGGCCCCTCGATCGAGAGCGTCACTTCCCGGCCGGAAATATCGACGAGGCTGTGCGGGTGGCTGGCATAGACAGCGCCGCAGGCCGTAATCAGTCTATCGGCTTCCCCTGTCGGAGCAAGGATCGTCCATTCGTCGGGACCGAGGCGCACGGCCTCGATTTCGCCTGCGGCGGAGCGGGTGCCGATCCGGTCGGGCAAGGCAAGGCCAAGGGCGGCGCTGAGCGGGGTGAGATCACCCCGGGCGCGTAGCGACAGCCGCGTCTGCGCCGGCAGGATGCTGACCCGGGCCGCTTTGCTCTCGGCCAAAGTGCCGGAAACGAGGGAGGAAACGCGCATGTTCATTGTCATCTCCGGGTCAGATTTTCAGGCGGGTATTTTCGGGATCGACAAAGACCATCCCGGTGATTTTCGCGGCAATGGTGCGGTCCAGCATGGGGATATAGACGGTCTCGCCCATCCGCTCATGGCCACCCTCCACCAGAGCCAGCGCGATGGGCTGGCCGGCGGCATCCGAGTGATAGGACGAGGTGACGTGGCCGACCATTTTCATCGGGATCGGCTGTTTCGGATCAAAGACGATCTGCGCGCCCTCTTCCAGCTTCGAGCGGTCTTCGGTCAGAAGGCCGACGAGGTGGCGGCGATCCTTGGCGACGAGATCGGGGCGGGCAAGGCCACGCTTGCCGACGAAATCCGGCTTGTTCTTGCCCACGGCCCAGCCCATCGCGGCGTCATAGGGCGTGACGGTACCATCGGTATCCTGACCGACGATGATGTAACCCTTTTCGGCACGCAGCACATGCATGGTCTCGGTGCCGTAAGGCGTGATGCCATATTGCTGGCCGGCCTCCCACAGGATTTCCCAGAGCTTGCGGCCGAGCGGTGCAGGGACATTGACCTCGAAACCGATCTCGCCGGTGAAGCTGACGCGGAACAGCCGCGCCGGCATGCCGGCCACCGTGCACTCCACGCAGGACATATGCGGGAAGGCCTCTTCCGTCAGTTCGACGCCTTCCACCAGCGGCACGAGCAGCTTTGCCGCGTTCGGGCCGTTCAGCGCAATGGTGGACCATTGTTCCGTCGTCGAGGTCAGCCAGACATTGAGATCCGGCCACTCCGTCTGGAGGTAATCCTCCATCATGTTCAGCACCCGGGCGGCGCCGCCTGTCGTGGTGGTGACGTGGAAACGGTCTTCGGTCATGCGGCCGATGACGCCATCGTCGCGAATGAAGCCGTCATCGCCGAGCAGCAGGCCATAACGGCAACGGCCGGCGGCGAGCTTCGTCCAGGGATTGGTATACATGCGGTTCATGAACTCGACCGCATCAGGCCCGACAACTTCGATCTTGCCGAGCGTCGAGGCGTCGAAGATGCCCACACTCTGGCGCACCGCCCGGCATTCGCGGCCGACAGCCGCGTCCATGTCTTCGCCCGGTTTCGGGAAATACCAGGCGCGACGCCATTGTCCGACCGGCTCGTAGACCGCGCCATGGGCCTCAGCCCACCCGTCGATCTGCGTCTTGCGCGTCACCTCGAAATGCACGCCGCGGTGATAACCGGCGAAGGCTCCGAAGGTCGTCGGCGTATAGGGCGGGCGGAAGGTGGTGAGACCCACCTGAGGCTGGCGTTTGCCGAGTGCTTCCGCCGCGATGTTGAGGCCGTTGATGTTGGACATCTTGCCCTGATCGGTCGCCATGCCGTTGGTGGTGTAGCGCTTGACGTGCTCTATGGAACGCATGCCCTCACGCACGGCGAGCCTAAGATCCTTGGCAGTCACATCGTTCTGGTAATCCACGAAAGCCTTGGCCTTGCCGGCATCACGGTCGCTCGGCAGTTCCGTGTGCGAGACGCCGCTGCCGGTGCGGTCATGTTCCACCACAAGGGCGGAAGGGTTGGCGGCCTTGCCGAGCGCTACTGCAACTTCGCGACCCCGTTCAGCACCGTCCTTCAGCGCCGCTTCGATGCCCCAGAGCCCGCGTCCGGCCCCGGCAATCACGCAATCCTCGTTGGTGGCGGCAGGAAGAAACGTAGTCCGCTCGTCATCCCAGGCGATCTTGCCCTGCGTATGGGAAAAGAGATGCAGCGACGGCGTCCAGCCGCCGGACATCAGCACCGCGTCGCAGGCGATTTCCTGCCCCGCACCAACCGACGCACCATTCACCGGATTGACCCGGACTGACTTGACGCGCAGCCGCCCCGACGTCGCCGTGACCGTATGCGACAGCTTGACCGGAATGCCGAGCGCACGCGCCTCGTTCACCAGTTCTTCCCGCACCTTGGCGCGGGTATCGACAATGGCCTGAACGCGTGCGCCCGCGCCGTGAAGATCAAACGCCGCATACCAGGCGCTGTCATGGCTCGTCACCACCACCGGCCGGTTGCCGACCTTGACGCCATAGCGGTTGAGATAGGTCTGCGCGGCACCCGCGAGCATCACGCCCGGCCGGTCGTTGCCGTGGAAAACCAGCGGCTTTTCCAGTGCGCCCTGCGCCAATACGACCTGACGCGCCCGAACGCGCCACAGGCGTTCGCGCGGCGTATCCTTCGGCACGGTCTCCAGATGGTCCGTGAGCTTTTCGCAAAGGCCTATCATGTTCTGGTGGTAATAGGCGATGGCCGTCGTGCGGGTCATTACCTTGACGCCGCGCTCCTTCAGCGCCGTCAATTCATCCGCCAGCCAGTTCCATACGGGCTTGCCATCGATCTTCGCCTGCGGCTCCGACAGCAGCGTGCCGCCGGCTTCGGCATTTTCATCGACCAGCACGACCTTGAGACCATCGACCGCCGCCGCACGCGCCGCCGCCAGACCGGCCGGACCAGCGCCGACGATCAGCACATCGCAATGCAGGTTGCGCGAGGCATAGATATCCGGGTCTTCCTCGGTGGGGGAAACGCCGAGACCCGCGGCCGCGCGAATGAAGGGCTCATAGACCTTGTTCCAGAAGCTCTTCGGCCACATGAAGGTCTTGTAATAGAAACCTGCTGAAAACAGCATATAGGCCATGTCGTTGACAGCGCCGATATCAAATTTCAGGCTCGGATATTTGTTCTGGGAGGTGGTTTCCAGCCCGTTCCAGATTTCCTGCACCGTGGCGCGGGTGTTCGGCTCGAAACGTCCTGCGCTGCGGCGGGTGCCGATCAGCGCATTCGGCTCTTCGGAACCCGCCGCCACCGGGCCGCGCGGGCGGTGGTATTTGAACGAGCGGCCCATGAGATGCACGCCATTGGCGAGAAGTGCCGAGGCGACCGTATCGCCCTTCACGCCGCGATAGGTCCTGCCATCGAAGGTAAAGCTGACCGAGCGGGTGGCATCCACACGGCCACGGCCGGAAACGCGATAGGAGTTCATTTCGACACCTCGGAACTGGCTGGTGCACGGGTCAGGGAAGAAAGTTCTGGACGCGGTTCACCCGCACGATAGGTCGTGAGGAACCGGTCGCTCACCGTGTCACGCACGGCGTTGAAGAAGCGGCCGCAACCATGCAGATGCCGCCAGCGCTCGAAATGCGGGCCTTTCACGTTTTCGCGGATGAACAGGAATTCTTCCCATTGCTCATCGGTCTGCGACGAAGGATCGGCGGCGCGGGTAATATGGGCCTGCCCGGCATAGGTGAATTCGGCTTCGGGCAGCGTTTCATTGCAATAGGGGCAGCGGATCAAAAGCATGGGGTCGGCTCCTCAATGCGCCACGGCGGCGGCGGCGGCCTCGTCGATCAGGCGGCCGGAGCGGAAGCGTTCCAGCGTGAACGGCGCGTTGATCGGGTGCGGTTCGTTTTTGGCAATGGTCCAGGCGAAGGTGTGGGCAGCGCCCGGCGTGGCCTTGAAACCGCCCGTACCCCAGCCGCAATTGACGTAAAGCCCGTCAACCGGCGTCTTGCCGAGAATGGCCGAGCGATCCGGCGTCACATCGACGATACCGCCCCATTTGCGCAGCATCCGCATGCGATTGAAGATCGGGAAAATCTCGACGATGGCCGCAATCGTATGCTCGATCAGCGGCAGGCCGCCGCGCTGCGAATAGGATGTATATTGGTCCGTACCCGAACCGATAACCAGCTCGCCCTTGTCGGACTGGCTGATATAGGCGTGGACCGCATTCGACATGACAACGCAGGGGAAGATCGGCTTGATCGGCTCCGACACCAGCGCCTGCAAAGGATAGCTTTCGAGCGGCAGGCGCACGCCGGCCGTGTCCATGACAACTGAGGTGTGGCCGGCGGCGGAAACCGCGACCTTCTTCGCCTTGATGAAGCCCCTCGCCGTCTCGACACCAGCGACGGAGCCATCGGCATTGCGACGAATGGCGGTGACCGGGCAGTTCTGGATGATATCGACGCCACGGGCGGCAGCGCCGCGCGCATACCCCCAGGCGACGGCGTCGTGGCGCGCAGTGCCGGCACGTTCCTGAAGCGCACCGCCCATGACAGGATAACGCGCATTCGGCGCAATGCTGAGCGGCGGGCAATATTCCTTGCATTCTTCCGGGGTGAGCCAGCGATTGTCCACACCGTTCAAACGGTTGGAATGGATATGACGCTTGAAGCTCTGCACATCGTGCACATTGTGGGCCAGCATCAGCACGCCGCGCCTTGAATACATGACGTTGTAGTTCAGCTCCTGGCTCAAGTTCTCCCACAGATCGACGGCGTGATCGTAAAGACGGGCGCTCTCGTCATAGAGATAGTTCGAGCGGATGATCGTCGTGTTGCGGCCGGTATTACCGCCGCCGAGCCAACCCTTGTCGATGACGGCGACATTGGTGATGCCGTGCTGGCTGGCCAGATAATAGGCGGCACCCAAACCATGGCCGCCGGCGCCGACGATGACCACGTCATATTCGGCTTTCGGCTGGCTGTCCGGCCACTGCTCGTCCCAGTTCTTGTGGCCGGTCAGGGCATTCCGCAAAAGATTGAAAGCATTAAAACGCGTCATGAGCGGACCCGATGGTTGGAAAATCTCGTGTCGTAAACGCTATGAGCATTTGCCGCGCCCCGGCTGGACAATCGCGTCTGTTTGCATGAATATTTGCGTCATGACTTCACACCGCGCCAGAAAACGCCTCAGCGTCGCCTTCCTGCTTGCCGACCGCTTCACGCTGTCAGCCTTTGCGAATTTCGTTGATGTGCTGCGTCTTGCCGCCGACGAGGCGGACCGTTCCCGGCCTATCCTGTGTGAGTGGTCGGTGCTCTCGGCAACGCTGGGCAGCGTGCAATCGAGCTGCGGCGTGAAGGTGCAGCCGGATACACGGCTGATGGACGCCGGGCATTACGACTATATCGTCGTTGTCGGCGGCTTGATCAGCGATCACAGCGCCCTGCCGCAGGAAGCGCTGCGGTTCCTGAAAGACCGGGCGGCGGCGGGCATTCCCATCGTCGGGCTCTGCACCGGTGTCTTCATTCTGCATGAAGCGGGCCTGCTTGATGGTTATCGCTGCTGCGTGAGCTGGTTCCACCATCAGGATTTTCTCGACCGTTTCGATACCGTCCAGATGATCTCCGACCAGATTTTCGTCATCGACCGTGACCGGCTGACCTGTTCCGGTGGTCACGGCGCAGCCCATCTGGCGGCTTTCCTCGTCGAGCGCCATGTCGGCCAGTCCGCCGCCATCAAAAGCCTCAACATCATGATGATCGACAGCGCGCTGAGCGGCGAAAAACCCCAGCCCGGCCAGCAGAGCGCGCGAAAGGCCAATGATCCTCTGGTCAAAAAAGCGATCCTGCGGATGCAGCAGAATATCGAGGTTCCGAAAACAGTGCTGGAACTGGCGAACGACCTTGGCCTTGGCCGCCGCAGCCTCGAACGGCGTTTCCTCACCGATCTGAACGCGACGCCGTCCAAGGTCTATCTCGAGCTTCGGCTGGACCGTGCGCTCTCCCTCCTGCGCACCACGCATGACCCGATCACCCAGATTGCGCTCGCCACCGGTTTCTGCGACGCGCCGCATCTTTCCCGCACGCTGCGAACCGAGCGCGGTTTCACACCCAGCGAATATCGCAAGACGCAGGCCGGCCACACAGCGACTGACGAGGAATTCGCCGTCGGCGTGCTGCTTCCGCAAGCCTGAAATATGTTGCAGCGGCCTAGGAACCCGCAGTCATAAAGGTCAGCCGGGTGAAAGCCGTATAATTGGATTCCGACACCATCAGGGCGGCGAAGACAAGCACGAGGACCGGTGGGAGCAGGATGACGTAGATCAAGACGAGCCGTTCCCAGGCCAGATGCATGAAAATCGCGATGATCAGCCCCGCCTTCAGCAGCATGAATACGATGATCAAAGACCATCGGGGATAGCCCTGAATGCCGAGATAATCGACCATATAGGAGAACGTGCTGAGAACAAAAAGCAGTCCCCAGGCCACCATGTAAAGTCTTATCGGATGCTGCTGCGATTGTTCCTGTGCCATGATGCCATCCTCACTCACCACAGATAGAAGAATGCGAAGATGAAGACCCACACCAGATCGACGAAGTGCCAATAAAGCCCCATGATCTCGACGACCTCGTAATGCCCCTTGCGGCTAGTGAAAAATCCGCGCCTTTCCTGATCGAAATCTCCCCGCCACACCTTGCGCGCAATGATGAGGAGGAACAGCACGCCTATCGAGACATGGGTGCCGTGAAAGCCCGTGATCATGAAGAACGTCGAACCGAATTGCGCCGCACCCCATGGGTTTTCCCAGGGACGCACGCCTTCCTCGATCAGTTTAGTCCATTCGAATGCCTGCATTCCGACGAATGTCGCGCCAAGGAGGGCCGTTACCACCATCAGCGCTGCGGTTTTGCGACGGTCACGGCGATATCCGAAGTTGACGGCCATGGCCATCGTGCCGCTGCTGCTGATGAGGACGAAGGTCATGATGGCAATCAGGATCAGCGGGATATCCTTGCCGCCAATCGTCAGCGCAAAAACCTCGCTCGGATTGGGCCAGGCGACGGTGGTCGACATGCGCGCGGCCATATAGGCCAGGAGGAAACAGCCGAAAATGAAGATGTCGCTGAGGATGAAGATCCACATCATCGCCTTGCCCCAGGAGACGTTCTTGAACGCCCGCTGGTCCGATGACAGATCGGCGGCAACGCCGCGCATTCCCGTGGGGCGCAGATGCGGATCGCTTGCTGGCCTTTCCATGGATGCGGTCATGATCGACACTCCTTAGAGGATTTCCAGTAAAAGTACGTAGCGTCCGGAAAATCTGATGCTTAGATAAAACTTAGAGCGGCGGGACCTGCTCCGGTTCATCTCCCGCCGCTCTAGCTGACCAATTGACGGCATAGATCGACAAAACTATTCGCCCAGCCGGCGAAGAGCGCAAAAAGGATCAGCCACACCACCAGCATGAAATGCCAGTAGATGGCGCACAGCTCCACGCTCAGGCGCATCCTTGCCGACAGGGGTCCGCTGCGGGCGCGGATTGCGGTACGTCCAAGCACACAGAGCCCGCCCACTATATGCAGGCCGTGCAGCCCGGTGATCATGTAAAAGAAGCTGTTGGATGGGTTATCCGCCAGTACATAGCCTGCGGAGGTGAGTTGCCACCATGCCAGGAACTGTCCGGCGACAAAGAGAACGGCCGTCGCAAAGGCTGCCGCGAGAGCCATATTCAGCCTGTCGCGGTGACCGGCGCCGGCTTCGGTTTTTGCCCATTGCAGCGCCAGACTACTGGCGGCGAGCGCCGCAGTATTGGCCCATAACAGCCCGGGAATGGGGATGCCCCACCAGTCCGCGCCACCCATGCGGCCGAGATAGGCGCTGATAAGCAGCGTGAACAGCGCGCCCACGACACCCAGAAAAATGCCGAGCCCGAGTTTCGCTATTGTCGCCGACGATCCCTGCATCTGCGGTGCATCGCCTGCCACCCCCACTTCCAGCCATGGCTTTGAAGTGAGCCGCTGCCCCGCCATCCACCAGGCGATGATGCCGGCAATACCCGCCATGAAGATGAGAATGGCGATCATGACAGGGCCCTCTCCGACGACCCGGCCGCAGCCGGCTGGTTTTGCGGCAAGAAGTCCTCATCCGCGCCGGGCACGCTGTAGTCATAAGGCCAGCGATAGACGACCGGCAGCTCCTTGCCCCAGTTTCCATGAACCGGCGGGGTCTGCGGCGTTTGCCATTCCAGTGTCGTCGCCCGCCACGGATTGCCGCCCGCCTGTTTGCCCCAGCGAAGGCTCCAGGCGAGATTGAACAGGAACAGCAGTTGTGCGGCGCCAACGACCAGTGCTGCAACGGAGATGAACATGTTCAGGGTGTGTGCCGAGGGTGGAATGAAAGCGGCCTCGCCCAGTTCGTAATAGCGGCGTGGCACGCCCATCAGGCCGAGATAATGCATCGGGAAGAAGATGGCGTAAGCGCCGAGAAAGGTGATCCAGAAGTGGATATGCCCCATCGCCACGTTCAGCATGCGTCCCGTGACTTTGGGATACCAATGGTGGATCGCGCCGAAAATCACCATGATCGGCGCGACCCCCATCACCATATGGAAATGCGCGACGACGAACATCGTATCCGAAAGCGGAACGTCTACGACGACATTGCCGAGGAAAAGACCGGTCAATCCGCCATTGATGAATGTGACGATGAAGGCGAGCGCAAACAGCATCGGCAAGTTCAGATGGATATCGCCGCGCCAGAGCGTCAGCACCCAGTTATAGACCTTGATCGCCGTCGGCACGGCGATGATCAGCGTCGTGGTCGCGAAAAAGAAGCCGAAATTCGGGTTCATGCCGCTGACATACATATGATGCGCCCAGACGACGAAGCTCAGCGCCGCGATGATGACGATCGCCCAGACCATCATCCGGTAACCGAAGATGTTCTTGCGTGCATGGGTGCTGATGAGATCCGAGACGATGCCGAAGGCCGGAAGTGCCACGATATAGACTTCCGGGTGGCCGAAGAACCAGAACAGGTGCTGGAACAGAATAGGACTGCCGCCCTCCTGTTTCAGCTGTTCACCCATCTCTACGATGGCGGGCATGAAGAAGCTCGTGCCGAGCAGCCGGTCGAACAACATCATGACGGCGGCAACGAGAAGCGCCGGGAAGGCGAGCAGCGCCATGGCGGTTGCCGTGAAGATGCCCCATATCGTCAGGGGCATGCGCATCAACGTCATGCCGCGCGTGCGCCCTTGTAGCACCGTGACGACGTAATTCAGCCCGCCCAGGGTAAAGCCGATGATGAACAGGATCAGCGAGGACAACATCAGGATGATGCCCCAGTCGCGCCCGCCCGGCGTTCCCGATAAAAGCGCCTGCGGCGGATAGAGCGTCCAGCCAGCGCCCGTCGGCCCGCCAGGCGCGAAGAAACCGGCGACCAGCACGAGGACCGCGAGCAGGTAGAGCCAGTAGCTCAGCATGTTCGCATAGGGAAACACCATGTCGCGCGCGCCGAGCATCAGCGGGATCAGATAATTGCCGAAACCGCCGAGAAACAGCGCGGTAAGCAGGTAAATCACCATGATCATGCCGTGCATGGTGATGAACTGATAATAATGTTCCGCGTCGATGAAAGAGAAATAACCGGGAAAGCCGAGTTGCAGGCGCATCAACCAGGATAGCACCAGCGCCACCATGCCGATTGCCGTCGCGGTCAGGAAATATTGAATGGCGATGATCTTGGCATCCTGGCTGAAGACATATTTCGTCCACCAGCTTTTCGGGTGATAAAGCTCGACATCCTCGACCTCAGCGGGCTGGATGACCTGCCCCGCGCCGGATCCAATCTCGACCATCTTCCGTCCTCCCTGTTTCCTCCGACGCGGCTTTTCCCTTCAACGACGCATGGCGCTCATCTGGCTGCCGACTTTTCCGCCAAAGCCAGCGATTTCGAGAAAGTCGGTTGCTGCTGTAGCCAGGCCTGATAGTCAGCCTCGGTATCGACGACGACGGTGCCGCGCATCTGCGGATGGCCGACGCCGCACAATTCCGCGCAGAGAACCTCGAAGGTTCCTGTCCGCGTCGGGGTGAACCAGTAGTAGGTGACCGAACCGGGGATCATGTCCATCTTGGCCCGGAACTCCGGCACGTAGAAATCATGCACCACGTCAACCGCGCGCAGCAGCATCTTCACCGGCCTGCCGGCGGGTAAATGCAACTCGCCGCCTTCAACGATGACATCGTCCATTCCGGCGGGGTCGTTTCTGTTCAAACCGAGCGGATTGTCCGGCGCAATGGCGCGCGTGTCGGCCCGTCCGAGCCGGCCGTCCGCGCCGGGCAGCCGGAAACTCCATTGCCATTGCTGACCGACGACTTCCACCTCGCTGGCGCCATCAGGCACGGTCACGAACTGGTTCCACACGAAGAGGCCCGGTAGGAGCATGGCAGCCACCCCGACCCCGGTTCCTCCAGCAAGCCACCCCTCCAGGCGCTTGTTTTCAGGCTGGTATGCCGCCCGGTTTCCCGTGCGATGCCTGAAACGGAACACGCAATAGGCGACGAACAACACGATGGCCGAAAAAACGAAACCGGTGATCCAGAAGGTGATGATGATCGTATTGTCGATATAGCTCCAGTTGGAGGCAATCGGCGTCCACCACCAAGGGCTCAGCAGGTGGAATACGATCGATCCCACCACCAGCAGAACGAGAACCACAACGACAGCCATCGTCTCCTCCCCTGACACGGCCGCGACTATTTCTACAATCCTATCGCGAAACGTATTAGCATTATCTCATGAACAGTTCGGGCGAGCAATTGCGGCAACAGCAGCGGTTCGCCCCTCATTCGGCCCTGTCCTGCCGATCCACCCCGGCGAGAAACAGCTCTTCAGCTCGCATCATTTCGCTACTTGGAGTATTGCTTCAGATAGGCGATGAGATTGGTGATGTCGGTGTCGTCCTTCACCCCGACAAAGGCCATTTTTGTGCCCTTCACCTTCGCTTTGGGGTCGTGCAGATAATCGCGAAATGATGTCTCGTCCCATACCAGCCCGGCCTTGCCCGCATCCTGCATCGCCTGCGAATAGGCGAAATCCGGATGGGTGCCGGCGGCTCTGCCGAACAGGCCGTTCAGTGAAGGTCCGACCTTGTTCTGGTCGGTTTCGGCGACATGACAAATGCCGCATTTTTTGAAAACGGTGGCGCCGGCGGCAGGGTCCCCCTCCTGTGCGTGCGCATCAAGCGGAAGGGTCGTGGCGAAAAGCAGACAGATGGCAAGAAAACGATACGACATGGCATCCTCACGCGCTCCATCGCCATCCCGGCCGCAACGGCTCCCTCAGGAGAGCCGCAACAGCGGGAAGGATGATCGACAGCTAGATTTCCGTTATGGGTTCAAGGCATACGGTTTGGATAAACGGGGACGATCAATTTCCGATAGAGGTGCCAGGTTGCATGTCCGAGGATGGGCATGATGACTGCAAGGCCGACGAAAACCGGGATTGTGCCGACGACGAGCAGCGCCGCGACGATCAACCCCCAAAGCGCAACTGGAACCGGATTGGCGAGCGTGGCGCGTATGCTCGCATCCACCGCCGCGACTGCGCCGACATCCCGGTCAAGCATCAGCGGGAACGCCACCACCGTTGTCGCCAGCACAATGACCGCGAAAACGAAACCGGCAAGATTCCCCCAGATTATCAGGGAAAGTCCCTCCGGGGTGGTCAGCACGTCTGACAGAAAGGTTGAGAGTGAAGCCGGACCGGCCGCATCGAACGTCGTGGTGTAGAGGTACTGCGCAACAATCAGCCAGAGGGCGAAAAGCACGAACAGCATGACGGCGACCGCGATAATCGACGGCAGGGCCGGAGAGTGTCGAACCTCCAGCGCATGACGCCAGGAGCTATCCAACCCCTGCTCGCGTCGGCGGCTGATTTCATAAAGACCGATGGCCGCGATCGGACCGATCAGCGCAAAACCTGACATCAAGGGATAAATCAGCGGCAGCAGATTGGCGCCGGAACTCCACATGACCAGAAAAACACCCGCAATCGGATACATAAGACAGAGAAAGACATAATGGGACGGCTTCTCTTTGAAGTCATCAAGTCCCAACTTCAATGCATCGACAATATCCGCGAAACCAATCTTGCGGACTTCGGGGCGAGTAAATTCACCGGTCGCACCGGCCATGACATGGAATGCCGTCATAGCACTTCTCCTCCTGCGCCATGATCCGGCTGGCGGCGTGGAAACGCCTGGAGACTTTATCTGCGCGTCAAACCGCAACCGGCTAAATTGCAATTTATCAAATCCGGGCGCCTTTGTCGCCTGTTCTTTAAATTAGGGAAATTAGATGCGCGCCGTCGGCGTGACCGGGGGGGCGACGCCGGTCCTTCGAAGACAATCCCGCCGGGGGCTCCTCGAATTGGCAAACTGGCCAGCCATGAGGAAAACACCTCCACGGGCAGAGGCTGATCCGCTTCTTCATTTTTCTCTCGAAAGGCGCTTGGTTTGCGAGCGCGAGGACAGAGTGCTGATCGGCCGTATCGAAGGCGTGAATGGGTCCCGCCCGGACATAATTCAAAACGAATTCAGTCTTCGGCGCATCCTTCTCTTTCGCCGAGATCATAGATGCGTCCGGTGAGCCAGGCGGGCCAGTCCCGTTCAAAGAAGGATTTCTGGCTTTCATCGAAGACGCGGTTGGGACGCGTCGATGTCGCCATATCCTTACCTTCGAGCCTGACGACGATCTGCTCGCTTCGATGGTCGTCTTTCTCCCTGCGAAAGCGGAATTCATGCAAGGGTCCCGCGGTGACGTTCGGAACCAGTTCACCGTCAGCATCGCAGATCGCGCGGGCGCCTCGGCTGCCGCCGCCATCGCGAATGAAGTAATCCAACGCCGTGAGCACGGCCTCGGACGCAATCGCCATCTGTTGCCACTGAACGGCGCGAACCGCCTCGGCAACCCGTCCGTAAGCAATCCCGTTCGAGCGGATCGTCGCATTGAGCGAACGCGCCCCGGCAAGCGCCTGCGAAACGCTTTCGGCATCGCATATCATCCCCGCCTTATCGCTCATGCGGGACTGGATTTCGGTGCGGATGTCCTTGGCGGACAGGCGACTATCCTCCTTCAGAATGGCGAGAAGATCATTGAGCCCCGCTAACGCAGCCGCCTCAATATTTGCCGATGACGGGGATTTCGCGCGATGACTTGCGCCGACGTGTTCGGCCGCGCGTGTACCGAACACCTGCCCGGCATTCAGCGCCGCTCCGCCCGGACGTGTCACACCATGCGTACCTGCGGCCTCGCCGACAGAATAGCAGCCCGTCAGGTTGGTCCGCCCCCAGGTATCGACCATGATGCCGCCGTTCATGTGCTGGTTGTTCACCGCAAATTCCAGCGGCTCGCTGGCGATGTCGATCTTGTAGCGCCGGTAGAGTTCGATCGCGAGCGGGTTCATATGCTTCAACCGGTCGATCGGCCGTTCCTTCATCGCGCCGGCGTTTTCGATGTAGCTGCTGACGTCTGCGTCGAGACGGTCAAGGCTGAACGGAAGATCGCCGGGCACCGCCAGCGGATTGCGATTGAAGTCCATAAAGACCCGCCGCCCGGCCGCCGACTCGCGGAAGATCGCAAGGTCGACCAGACTTGAACCGAAATCGAGCATACGGGTCGAATGGAAGGGCCATTGATAGCCCTTTCGGAAAATGTTGGAGGCCATTTCCTGCGTATTGCGATAGTAGTCCGCCAGAAAATGGTGCTCTTTGCCCTCGGCATCCAGCGAATAAATGTGAGGAATGGCCTGCACATAGGTTCCCGACAGATTCCAGGGGAACCCCTCCCGCCGCGTGCCGATGCCGAACTGACTTTCCGTGAGGTTTACGAGGTCTATCCCTGCCTCCAGCGCCAGCCCCAGAGAGCCGAAGCAGCCATTGGGATAGACGCTGTCGCGATAAAGTTCGCCCGGTCCTCCGGCTGCAAGAACTATCACCGGACAAACGAAGAGAGCGATCCCGAACGGATTGGTATCGCTGCGCTCATGAGGCTGCATGGCGAGAACGCCGACGACCCGTCTTTCGTGCCTCAAACCTTCGGTCAATATTTTGACGACGGTGGTATGATTGTGAAACGGGATATTCAGACGGATCGCTTCATCCGCAAGCACCTTGACCATCAACCGCGATGTCCTCGGACCGCAACTGGTCGCGCGGCCGACTTCGTCGTGGTCGGTCTGATATCTCAGCGTCCCGCCCAGCGGGTCCTGCGGCAAGGGCAGCCCAAGGAATTGCAGCGAGGCCATCATGCGCACGGAGCCGACCGCCTCGACATAGGCGGTATCCTCGTCCATGGCGCCACCGCTGCGGATAGCGCGCGCCATCGCCTTGAAGTTGTCGCCCTGATCAGCCGTGTTCGCGGTGTGGAGCGTTTGTTTGTCCGATCCGGAACAGGCGGATGTCCCGCCCCACGCGCTCTGGCTGAGGATGACGACGTCATCGCCGCGCCGCTTCATTTCCACCGCGGCCCGCAGCCCGGCAGCACCGGAGCCGACAACGACACAGCCAGCCCGATGAACCGGAACATCGATGCCGCCGAGCACGATCATTTCCCTGGGGCCGGGCGCATTCGGCAAACGCGGCATGTTCACATCCGTGAGCGCGTCAAGAATATGCTGCGGGACGGTCGCGTCCATGAGCGTTTTACTCCTCGTGTTGCCTTTCAGGCTTTGTCTTAGGTTCGCATCAGGACCGCCTGATCGCGGAATGACTACCGAACCTGCGCTCGCGCCCTTGGACGCGTTTCATTGCGTTCGTGCGAGAAAATCGCAGGCGCAAGGGGCCCAAGTCCTCTTATCAGGTCCGCACCTTTCTCTCCGACCATGATCGTCGGCGCATTGGTGTTGCACGAGGGGACACGCGGCATGACGGAGGAATCGCAGACGCGCAGCCCTTCAAGACCGTGTACCTTGAGATCAAGGCCGACGACGGATTCCGGCCCGTTGCCCATCTTGCAGGTGCCGACAGGATGGTGATCGGTCTTGGCGTTCGCGCAGCCGTAGTCGAAAAGCTCATCATCCGTCATAACCTTGGGGCCGGGAAGACGTTCCGCCATGATGTATGGCTTCAATGCCGCCTGCTGGAATATCTCGCGGGCGATCTTGAGACCTTCCAGCGACATCTTCCGGTCATGCGGATCGGACCAGTAATTGGGATCGATCAACGGCGCGGCAGCCGGATCGGAGGATGACAGCCGCACGGTTCCGCGCGATCTGGGATGAAGATAGGCGGAATTCAGCGTGACCCCGGCGTTTTTCAGCCGCTCCACGCCCGCCTCGATACCCGACCCCAATCCCAGATGGAACTGGATGTCCGGCGAGCGCGCATCCGGGTCCGCATACCAGAAACCGCCCGTTTCAAACAGCGAGGAGGCGACCGGGCCGGTGCGAAACAGAATATACTCAAGCCCCGCCCATATCGTCCGGTGAAGCTTGGCGACGCCGTCATAGGTATGGTCGCCGGTGCACTCGGCAATCACGAAAAGATCGAGATGATCCTGAAGGTTCGAACCGACGCCGGGCAGGTCATGCAGCACCTTCACGCCCACGGATTTCAGATGATCCGCCGGGCCGATACCCGATTGCAGCAGAAGCTTGGGCGAACCGATGGCTCCGGAAGAGACGAGGACTTCCCGTTCGGCGCGGATGATTTCCGAACCGGATTTTCCGACCACCTCAACGCCGATGGCGCGTTGTCCTTCCAGAACGATGCGGGAGACGCGTGCACCGAGTTTGATCGTCAGGTTCTTGCGATGGCGGATCGGATTGAGATAGGCGAGAGATGCCGAAGACCGGCGGCGGTTGCGCTGGGTGAGCTGATAAAAGCCGACGCCAGCCTGCTGCCTGCCGTTGAAATCGTGATTATAGGGTATGCCGAGTTCCTGTCCGGCCCTGATATAGGCATCGCAGATAGGCAGGGCCGAAACCGGCATGGAGACCCCAAGCGGCCCGCCATAGGAATGATAATCATCGGCAAAACGCTGATTGTCTTCAGCGCGTTTGTAGTAGGGCAGGATGTCGCGATAGCTCCAGCCATAGCAGCCATCCTCAGAGACCCATGTATCGTAATCGGCCGCATTGCCGCGCGTATAAAGCTGGGCATTGATCGATGAGCCACCGCCCAGCACCTTGGCCTGGGTGTACCGCAACACCCTGCCCTTCATGTGCTTTTGCGGCACGGTCTCCCAGCCCCAGCTCGCCACACCTTTCGTCATTTTGGCAAAACCGGCCGGCATATGGAAAAGCGGGTTCCAGTCTCCCCCACCGGCTTCGAGCAGCAGGACGTTGACATCGGGATCTTCGCTCAAACGGTTGGCAAGCACACATCCTGCGGGGCCGGCACCGGTGATAATATAGTCGAAACGCATCGAACTATCCTGTTACACTTGAGTAATCTGGTGACCGCCATCGGCATAAAGCGACATCGCGGTCATGAAATGCGGGGTCGTCAGCCTCATGGGGCGAGGTCCTCCGTCGAGATATGATGGGCAACCCTCAGCGCCTGGCTCGCAATGGTGAGCGCCGGATTGACGGCTGCCGACGTCGGCAGAAAGCTGGCATCGACAACGAAAAGATTGCGGTGGTAATGGGAACGGCAGAAGGGGTCGAGCGGTGCAGCCGCCGGGTCGTTGCCCATGCGGATCGTGCCGCACTGATGCGACGGCGTGCGTTTATCGAAAGGTTTCGACAAGACGATCGGGAAACCGACCGATTTGAGGATGCCTTTGAGTTTCGCAACCAGCGCCAGATGAGCGTCCCAGTTGGTTCGCCGCCAGTGAAGGACGATGCGGTTTCCGTCAACCATTATCCGGCTGTCCGGATGAGGGATATCTTCGCTCATCGCGTAGAAATCGATCGCGTGTCCGGTCAGTTGCCGGAGCAACCATTCCGGCACGCGGGGCATTGCCCCCTTCAAGATCGCCGGAGAAATCTTGCCGAGCAGTTGGACGTTGCCAAGAGGCGGCCCGCCCTCACCGTCAGACAGATAGAAATCATTGAAGCCGAATGTCTTTTGATAGACGGCCGTGTTGCGGAAGCTTGGCGACACGGCAACTACAGCCGACGAATTGTGGTTCATGAAGTTTCGCCCGACCTGATCGGAGGAATTCGCAAGACCCTTCGGATATCGTTCATCCGCCGAGCGGAGCAGCAGCACGGCCGACTGCACGGCTCCCGCAGACAGGATCACCAGTTTTGCCGTAACCGAGCGGGCCTCGCCGTGCTGTTCATAATGGACGCGCTCAATGCGGCCGCTCGCGCCGGCCTCAAGTCTGGTTACTCTCGCGGATGTTTCGATTTTGACGTTCGGGTATTCAAGGGCTTTGAGAAGTGCCGCGGTCTCCGCATCCATCTTGCCATCGCGAGAATTCGGATGGGCATCCCACGGCGTCTGGCCTTTTGAGAGCCATTTCTCGATATCGATGGCCAAGGGCAGGGAGAACGGATGCAAACCCTTCGCCTTCAGGCGTGCCCGCACATCCGCCACCGGCGGCTCGTCCGCAACGGGGGAAAATGAATATGCGGCGGAATGTTCGGGTTCGGTCGGGTCCGCGCCCAGCTCGCCGCGAACCTGATACATTGCCTCCGCCTTGCTGTACCAGGGTTCCAGCTCCTCGTAAGCGAACGGCCAGGCGGGCGAAACGCCTTCCCTATGCCTGATCTCGCTGAAGTCTTCCTTGCGATAACGGGACAGCACCGCGCCGTAGAATTTCGAATTTCCGCCGACATTGTAATAATTGCCGGGGTTGAACGCAGCGCCATTGGCCTCGTACCAGCTCTCCTTGGGGCGAAAATGGCCCTTTTGAAAGATGGCGCGCTGGTCGCGATTGACCGGGCTGTCGGCGATGTAATCGCCGGCTTCAAGGATCAGGATGTGGGCACCTGTCGCCGCAAGCCCGGCGGCAATCGTCGCGCCGCCGATACCGGAGCCGATAATGACAATGTCTGGACTGTTCATCATGCTGCTACCAAATACTTCAGGCGATACGCGCCTGGCTCGTCGGATCGAAGAACACGGCCTTGTCGAGGTTGAAGGCAAGACGGGCGTTCTGGCCGGCGTGAATGCGGGCATCGGCGCGCAGGCGGGCAACGACCTCCTTGCCGCCGAGCTTGGTGACGGCGAATGTGTCCGATCCGGCCGGTTCCACGACCTCGATGTGGCATTCTCCCTCGGCAAGCGTTCTGGCGTTCCGGTCCGCCCCTTCCGGGTCTGTCAAAGCCTCGGGTCGAATGCCGAAAATGACCTGCCGGCCGGTATGAGACGCCAGCGCCTCCTTGCCCGCCGCGACGGGAAGACGCATCGGCTCCCCATCGGGTCTGGCAAGAGAAACGGAAAGACCGGACGCGTCCTGCTCGATGGTGCCCGTCAGAAGGTTCATGGCGGGCGAGCCCATGAAATCGGCGACGAACATGTTTGCCGGATTATTGTAAATCTCGGCGGGCGATCCGAATTGCTGCAGAATGCCGTCCTTCAGCACCGCGATCTTCGTTGCCAGCGTCATCGCCTCGATCTGGTCGTGGGTCACATAAACGATCGTGGTCTTCATGCGCTGGTGAAGCCGCTTGATCTCGGTGCGCATATCGACGCGCAGCTTGGCGTCGAGGTTTGACAGCGGCTCGTCGAAAAGAAAGACCTGCGGATTGCGCACCAGTGCACGCCCCATGGCGACGCGCTGCCGTTGACCGCCCGACAATTGGCTCGGCTTACGGTCGAGGAGATGGCCGATCTGGAGAATATCGGCGACCTGCCTGATCGCTTTTTCGCGCTCTTCCTTCGGAACCTTGCGGATCTCCATACCAAAGGCGATGTTCCCGGCGACGGTCATGTTGGGGTAAAGTGCGTAGGACTGGAAAACCATCGCGATATCGCGCTGCGACGGCGGCAGGCCGGCTACGTTGCGCCCGTTGATCGAGATCGTGCCTGATGTGATGGGTTCCAGACCGGCAATCGTGTTGAGCAGGGTGGATTTGCCGCAGCCGGAAGGCCCGACAAGCACCAGAAAACCGCCCTCCTCGATTTCGATATTGATGTCCTTTAGAATTTCCAGCGCGCCATAGGACTTGCGCAGATGAGAGATTTCGAGAAACGACATGGTTTATCCTTTCACAGCGCCGGACATGAGACCCCGTACGAAATAGCGACCGGAGACGATGTAAACGATGAGGGTTGGGAGGGCGGCCAGGATCGCGCCCGCGAAATGGACGTTGTATTCCTTGACCCCCGTGGACGAGGACACGAGATTGTTGAGCGCCACCGTCATCGGGGTCGAAGACGCACCCGAAAACGAGGCGCCGAACAGGAAGTCGTTCCAGATATTGGTGAACTGCCAGATGACCGAGACCACGATGATCGGTCCCGATGACGGCAGCAGGATGCGGCGGAAAATCTGGAAGAAACTCGCGCCGTCGATCTGGGCCGCCCGAACGAGTTCCGTCGGGAAGGCTTCATAGTAGTTGCGGAAATAAAGCGTGGTGAAGCCGAGGCCATAGATCACGTGCACCATGATCAGGCCCCAGATCGAACCGGCCAGACCCAGCGTGCCGAGGATGCGCGCCATGGGGATCAGTACGATCTGGAACGGGATGAAGCATGAAAGCAGCAGCAGACCGAA
This sequence comes from Agrobacterium sp. LAD9, assembly GCF_003031125.1. Lineage (NCBI taxonomy): Bacteria > Pseudomonadati > Pseudomonadota > Alphaproteobacteria > Hyphomicrobiales > Rhizobiaceae > Agrobacterium > Agrobacterium sp. LAD9. The sequence continues at coordinate 214,365 of NZ_PHGS01000018.1, forward strand.
GAAGACGTTCGAACCGCGAAAGCTCCACTTGGTCAGAACGTAACCGTTCAGTGCGCCAACGATGGTGGAGATCGCTACAGCCGGAACGACCATCAGGATCGAATTGATGAAGAACGGCTTGAGACCTGTCGGCTGAACGCCGATCTGCGCCGTGGACCAGGCGGAGAGCCACGGCTCGACGGTCCACACCTGCGGCAGGTTCAACATGCCGCCCTGCCGGATTTCGTCCAGTGGTTTCAGCGAATTGACCACCATTACGTAGAGCGGCAGCATGTAGTAGATGGCGAAGAATATAAGCGCCAGATAAATCAGTCCGCGCGTCAGATGGCCATGGCTGATTGCATTTTGTTGGTTTGGAGCGCCGCTCATCAGCGTTTTCCTCCGCGAATTTCCGAATAGAGATAGGGCACGATGATCGAGAAGATCATGATGAGCATGATGATCGCCGAGGAGGCGCCAATGCCCATGGAATTGCGCGTGAATGTGTAGGAATACATGAATGTCGCCGGCAGCTCGGTCGCCTGCCCCGGCCCGCCGCCGGTCAACGCGACCACAAGGTCATAGGCTTTGATTGCGAGGTGAGCGAGAACGACGAATGCGGACAGGAAGACCGGGCGCATCAGGGGAATAATGATGCGGCGGTAGGTCATGACGGTCGACGCGCCGTCGATCTGGGCCGCCTTGATGATTTCATTGTCGACACCGCGAAGGCCGGCCAGAAACATCGCCATGACAAAGCCCGAGGACTGCCAGACCGCTGCGATCACCACGCAGTAGATGGCGTAGTTGCGGTCCTTGATCCACGCAAACTGGAAGCTTTCCCATCCCCACAGATGCATGGTGTTCTGCAGACCGATGCCGGGGTCGAGAAACCATTTCCACGCCGTGCCCGTGACGATGAAAGACAGCGCCATGGGATAAAGATAGATCGGCCGCAGGAAACCTTCGCCACGGATTTTCTGGTCGAGTAGGATCGCCAGAAACAGGCCGAGAACCGAGCAGATGATGATGTAAAGCGACGCGAAGATCGCGAGGTTGCTGATCGCCCGCCACCAGTGTGGAAGCGCCCAGAGCCGCTGGTAATTCAGAAGCCCGACGAAATTGTAGGAGGGCAGCATCTTACTGTCCGTCAACGACAGGAAGCCCGTATAGGCGATGAAGCCGTATACGAAAATGATAATGACGACGAAGCTTGGAGCCAGAACAAGCTTCGGTAACAGCTCCTGAAGTCGACTACGACCAGTCATCGCGCAGATATCCTTGATCCTTGAAACAGCGCCAGATGCTTGCCGTTTCCGTCAGTGAGAGCATTTCCAGGAAAAGTGGACCCCGGTTTTCCGTTCGGAAATGCGACAAAACAAAGAGTTAGAGTGTTTTCGCAATTCGAAGAAAAGCGAAACGCTCTAGGTAGCCGAAGACGACAGGCTGCCTGCAAGGCGCCCGGACCGGTTCGACTGCGATTTCATGCGAGCATTGGTGCGGTGGGGGGATGCCCCCACCGCATTTTTCCACGTTTACTTTGCGGCTGCGACGGCAGCCGGCAGTTCGACGATTGCTTCATCCGGCGTCAGTTCGCCGTTGAATTCACGGGTAACGACGTCATAGATCGCGTTCTTGACGGCGGCCGGGTTGGCGTGACCGTGGGCCATCGAGCCGAAGAGCTTGCCGCTCTTGTCAGCCTCGGCAAGGTCGGCAATCGCCTTCTTGCCGCAGGCGTCAAAGGCCTCGTTCGACACGTCGGACCGGGCCGGAGCCGAACCCTTGACGACATTGAATGCCGACTGGAAGGTCGGGCTTTCGATTGCCGCCGCCATTTCCATCTGCGCCGGCACCTTGTCGGCAGCGACCTTGAACATGGCGAACTGGTCGGAGTTGAAGGTCACCGCACCCTGCGTTTCAGGATAACGGACGCAGACAAAGTCCGTGCCCGGCACCTTCTTCGCCTTGACGAATTCACCCTTCGCCCAGTCGCCCATGAACTGAACGCCGGCCTTGCCTTCGATGACCATGGCGGAAGCAAGGTTCCAGTCGCGACCGGAGAAGTTGTCATCCACGTAGGAGCGAAGCTTCGTCATGCGCTCGAAAGCGGTCTTCATCTTCTCGCCGCCAAGTGCTGCCGGGTCGAGGTCGATGAACGCCTGCTTGTAGAAATCCGTGCCGAGCGACAGCACGACCGCGTCGAAGATCGTTGCGTCCTGCCATGGCTGTCCACCGGCGGCGATAGGCGTGATGCCCTGCGCCTTGAAGTTGTCGAGCATGGCGATCAGTTCGTCCCAGTTCTTGGGCTCCTTGCCGCCGGCCTTGTCGAGCGCCGCCTTGTTGATCCACATCCAGTTGGTCGAATGCACATTCACGGGTGCGGCAATCCAGTGGCCGTCATATTTCGAGAAGCGCTGCAGGGCTTTCGGAATGACCTTGTCCCAGCCATCCTTGGCCGCCAGTTCATCGAGATTGCCGAGAGCGCCTTCTTTCGCCCAGTCCTGAATGTCGAAACCGAGCATCTGGACGGCGGTGGGCGCGTTGCCGGCGGTAACGCGGGCGCGCAGCACCGTCATCGCTTCCGTGCCGCCGCCACCAGCGACAGGCATATCGGTCCAGGAAATATTCTTCGCCTCTAGGTCCTTCTTGAGGACGTCGAGCGCGGCAGCCTCGCCGCCGGACGTCCACCAATGCAGGACTTCAACACTCTCCGCCGCCTGTGCGGCGCCGGCCATCATGGACACTGCCAATGCAGTGCCTGTCAGAAATTTGCGCATATGTTCCTCCCATTGTCGCAAATTAAAGCGAGGAATACCCCGCCCCGTCACCCGTCCTCCTCGGACGCAGTCAGTCTAACCGGCTAGAGCGGGATGGCGAAAAGTGTGTGCGGTTTTCGCCTGAAATCCCGCTCTAATTCTATGATCTACGCCGGTTTTCAGTCCGCGGCATCCACCAGCTGGTTCGGCCGCCGATATGCATGTTCAGGGTCTTTGTTTCCGTATAGTCCTCGACCGCATGGCGGCCGAGTTCCCGGCCGAGACCGGACTGCTTGTAACCTCCGAACGGCAACTCGCTCGCGCCATCCATGAAAGTGTTCATCCACACCGTACCGGCCCGCACGCGGCGTCCGATCGTCAGGCACGTATCGAAATCGCGGCTCCAGACGCCTGCGGACAGGCCGTAATCGACAGAGTTGGCAATCTCGATGGCTTCTGCGGTTGTCTCAAAGGTCAGAACCGAAAGGACCGGTCCGAAAACTTCTTCACGCGCAACGGCCATTCCAGGCGTGACGTCGGAAAGAATGGTAGGCGACATGAACTGCCCCATTCCCAAGTCCAGCTTTTCTCCCCCATGAGCGATCTGTGCGCCGCTGTTTTTCGCATCTGAAACGTAACCGGAGATTTTTTCAAGATGCTGAGGCGTAATGATCGCGCCGACCTGTGTCGTCGGATCCAGAGGATCGCCCACCTTGACATTTCTGGCAAGTTCGCCGACGCGTTTGACCACGTCCGCCGCGATGCTTTTGTGAAGAATGAGGCGCGACCCGGCATTGCAGCACTCGCCGGCATTAAAATAGGCCCCGAAGACAGCCGCGTCGATGAATGCATCGAGATCGGCGTCCGGAAATACGATCTGCGGGTTCTTGCCGCCCAGTTCCAGCGAGACCTTCTTCAGGGTCTGCGCGGCATTGACCATGGTCAGCCTGCCGACGCCCGTGGAGCCGGTGAACGAGACCATATCAACCGACGGATGCGAGGTCATGATCGAACCGACCTCGGCACCGGTTCCCGTCACGATGTTGACGACACCCTTGGGCACACCCGCTTCCTGCAGGATTTCGCCGAGAACGAGGGTCGAGCCGGAGCTGAGTTCCGAGGGCTTGACAACCGTGGTGCAGCCGGCCGCCAGCGCGAAAGGCAGCTTCTGACCGACGATCAGGAAAGGGAAATTCCACGGCGTGATGATCGAAACGACGCCGATCGCTTCGCGCAGGACAACGCCGAGTGTGCCGTCGCCGAGCGTATTGTAGCTTTCGCCATGCAGATCTCTGGCGAGTGCGGCGGCATAACGCCAGATATCGACGGAACCGGCGATTTCACCGCGCACCTGCGTAATCGGCTTTCCGGCCTCGACGGCGTCCAGATAGGCAAGTTCTTCGGATCGCGCGGCGATGAGGTCCGCAGCCTTCAACAGAATAGCCGAGCGTTCGGAAGCTGTCATGCGAGGCCATGGTCCGGTATCGAAAGCCGCGCGTGCCGCCGCTATCGCCCGTTCCGCATCGGCCTTCGTTCCTGATTGAAAACGACTGACGACGGAGCCATGGCCGGGTGCTATCCGCTCGATCGGATCGACATTGCCTTCGACCCAGTGGCCGTCGATGAACATCTTGAAATCTCTGGCCGTCCGGTCACTCAGCATTTTCGGATTGATCAGAACCGTCATCACCATTCTCCGTTGAATATTGCCGGGCGCTTTGCGCTAAATGCCGCCACGCCTTCTTTCAGGTCGCCGGTCTTGGCAGCCAGGATGGAACCCAATGCTTCAACCGCCGTGCCGTTGTCTTCACCGCTTGCCGAGGCGATCATCAGTTTGACGATCTCAGACGCGGCCGGGCCACGCGCGGCAACACGCGCCGCATAGTCCTTCGCAGCGATCAGAGCGTTGCCAGTTGTGGTGACGGCATCCACAATCCCAAGCGCCAGCGCCTCCTGCGCGCTGAACACCTCTCCCCCAAGCGCCATCCGGCGCACGGGCTGGGCCCCGAACCGCTTGACCAGCCGCTGCGTGCCCGACCAGCCGGGCACCATTCCGAGGCTGGTTTCCGGCAGACCGATCTTGATCTGCTCTTCGGCAATGCGAATGTCGGCGATACCCGCCAGTTCAAGGCCGCCACCAAGCGCATGGCCGTTCAGCGCGGCAATCAACGGCACCCGCAAGGTCGCAAGACGTTCGAAAACCCGGTGGCCGTGACGAACCCAGCCGTGGCCAAATTCCTGGGGCTGCATGCCGCCCCATGCCTTGATGTCGCCGCCGGCCGAAAAGCCCTGCCCTTCGCCTGTCAAAATCGCCACACGGACCGCATTGTTTGCCTCCACCTCATCGGCGGACGCCATCAGCGCGCCGAGCATATCAAGATCGAGAGCATTGCGTTTTTCCGGCCGCGATACCGTCATGATCGCGATGTGGCCGTCGATCTCGACGCGAACCGTGCCATTAGCCATGGAAGGTTCCCTCCAGCACGCGGGCGCTTTTTGTCGGAAGCACAAGGCCGATATTGGCCTTGGCAAAAAGCGAGCGGTCCATCACCTTGAGATCATCGGCAACAATGAGTTCGAACTCGGACTGATCCAGGATTTGCGTCTGCAAATCGATGCCCGGCGCGATCTCGGTCAACACGACGCCTTCCGGCGTCAGCTTCATGACACAACGCTCGGTGACATAGGTGATGTCCTGGCCCTGCTCGATCGCCCTGCGGCCCGAGAAGGTCACATGCTCGACCTCATTGACGAGCTTCTTCAGCTTTCCTTCTTTTTCGACAACCAGCTTGCCGTCATTGACCGACAGCTTTGCCCCCGCATTGAACATGCCGGAAAAGACGATCTTCCTCGCCCGCGCCGTGATGTCGACAAAACCTCCGGCCCCGGCGGTCACATGTGGACGGAAGGAAAGCTTCGAGACGTTGACGGAACCGTCTTTGCCTATTTCGAGAAATGACAACAACGATGCATCAAAGCCCGCGCCCTGAAAATAGGTGAACTGATAGGGCGACGGCATATAGGCGTCGGCGTTCGAGGCGCAGCCGAATGCGAAATCCAGCAGGGGAACGCCGCCGACCGCCCCCTGCTCGATTACCCAGGTCACCGAGCCATGCAGACCTTCTTCCAGCAGAATTCTCGGCACATTCGCGGAAATGCCGAAACCGAGATTGACGCAGCTGCCAGCCTCAAGCTCCTGAGCCACGCGACGGGCAATCACTTTCTGGATATTGAATTCCGGCACCTCGAATGAATCGAGCGGATGGAAGACCTCTCCCGAAATCGCCGGATCATAGGCCGTCTGTGTCGTCTGCTTTTGATCGGGATCGACCACGACGTAATCCACCAGCATGCCGGGCACCCGCACATCGTGCGGTTTGAGCGAGCCTTGCTTGGTGATGCGCTTTACCTGCGCAATGATGATGCCGCCATTGTTTCGGGCGGCCAGCGCCTGATCTAGACCTCCGAGATAAGCGCCCTCATGTTCGTAGGAGAGATTGCCGCGCTCATCGGCAGTCGTCGCGCGAATGATCGTCACCTGCGGAATGATCGAGGGAAAATAAAGCCAGTCCTCACCCTCGAAAGTGACGCGCTTGACGACCGGCTCGGACGCTGCCGAGGCATTCATCGCACAGCCCTGTCGGGCCGGATCGACAAAGGTATCAAGGCCGATTTTGGTGAGGACGCCCGGACGCTTTGCGGCCGCTTCGCGATGCATGTCGAACATGATGCCGGATGGGATATTATAGGCCGGAATTTCATCGGCGGTGATCATCTGCCAGATCAGCGGCGGCTCGGCGCTGGATGGACCGGACGGATATGAACCGCCGATGATCCGCTTCAGCAGGCCCTTCTTAGCAATGTGATCGACGCCCTTGATACCGCTCATATCACCGGCGGCAATCGGATGAAGCGTCGTGATGTTCTTCGGATGTCCGGTTGCATCGAAGCGGTCACCGATCGCCTTCAACATCAGATCGGGGCAGCCCAGACCGCTGGACGACGAGACGGAGACAATAGCATCGTCTGGAATGAGATCCGCTGCCTGCGCTGGAGTGATGTGTTTTTTCATGACCGGCTCTCGATTCCTGTTTTGACCCGAACAGCGGTTCCGCTTTTTGAAGCTTCGACGACGGCAAGCCCGGTCGCCAGCGACCAGATGCCGTCTTCAGCAGTCGCGGCAGGTTTGCCGCCCGTGATGGCCGAGTGAAACGCTTCGAGCGCCACCTCATAGAGATTGTCGGAACCCGTTTTGATGTCTTCCTCGCCAGCCTCGGTACGCAGCACGACAGTACCGACCGACTTCTGGGTCATCACATTTCTGGCGATCAGGGAGCCTTCGGTGCCATGAACCTCGAAACCGGTCTCGGCATATCTGGTCGTGAAGCCATCGTGGAACTGCGCGATAACACCGTTTTCAAAACGGATGACACCCATGACAGCGTCTTCAAGTCCCTCCCGGCTCATGCCGCCGGCCTGAGAAAACGCGATGACCTCGACCGGATCGGCACCGAGCACGAAGCGAAGCGTGTCGACATCGTGCACGGTAATGTCGAGGATGACACCGCCGCCCGCAGACGGTTTGTCCAGCCGCCAGCCCTGCAGATGCGGCGGCAGGTAAACCGCATGAAAGACGCGCGCACTCAGCGGCGTTCCGATCCTGCCGGCGGCGATTGCATCGCGCATCGCACGGTGAGTGGGCGCATTCCGGAGATGATGATTTGTCGCCAGAACGACGTTTGCCTCGCGGGCCGCGTTTGTCATCGCGTGAGCCTCTTCGAGCGACAGGGCGAGAGGCTTTTCGCAAAGAATGTGTTTTCCCGCTCGGGCAGCAGCAAGGGCCTGCTCGCAATGCAGATCATTCGTCGTTGAAATATAAACCGCATCGATGGCCGGATCGGCAAGAAGCGAGGCCAGATCGGACGCGACGTTCGGGATGCCGTTTGCCGCCGCATATTCCGCCCCGCGAACAGGGTTGGAACTCAAAACGGAAACAACCTCACCGCCGGTTTTTCTGATCGCGTCGATCACCCATTCGCGCGCGATCGTACTTGCGCCGATCAATCCCCAACGCACCGTCATGCCAATGTCCTCCCGACTTCATTTCGTTGCGCTCCGCAACTCTCCCGCACAACGAGCCGAAC